>NZ_JAMQUU010000022.1:0-48641 GCF_025594975.1 Turicibacter sp. T129
CTTGGTGGCTGAATAGTTACGTATTCAGAATTGAATTTTATATGGGAAGCGTGGTTAGGTATTTTTACTAATAATACCTCAGAAGCTATAATGAACAAAACACAAGAAAAAGGTATTGAAGAATATAATACTTTAATGTTTGAAAGTTTTAAAACTTATTATAAAATTTTAAAGCCTGATAAATGGATGACTGTAGTATTTAGTAATTCAAAAGCGAGTATTTGGAACGTGATACAAGAAGCGATACAAAAAGCAGGTTTTATTATTGCAGAAGTATCAGCCCTAGATAAAAAACAAGGAAGTTTTAAAGCGGTCACAACTACGACGGCTGTCAAACAAGATTTAGTAATCTCAGCTTATAAACCTAAAGTAGAAAATATAGCGAAAATGGTCGAATTACAAAATTCTGAAGAATCGGCCTGGATTTTTGTAAATCAACATTTAGAACAACTCCCAGTATTTAGGGGTGTAAAAGGTGAAGCACAAATAATTTCAGAACGTACACCTCGTATACTTTTTGATAGAATGGTTGCTTATCATGTACAGAATGGTTTAAATGTACCAATCTCATCTTCAGAATTTCAAACTGGTATAGTCAATCGTTTTCCAATTCGAGATGGAATGGCATTCTTGGAATCTCAAGTAGCAGAATATGATCAAAAACGCACACTTGTTAAAGAATTTACCCAAATGAGTTTATTTGTTTCTGATGAGAACAGTGCTATTGAATGGATACGTCAACAATTGATGAAAAAACCTCAAACAAGACAGGATTTACATCCTCATTATATGAAAGAAATACAACATATTGCTAAGCATGAGTTGTTACCCGAGCTAGATGATTTATTGCAGCAAAACTTCCTCCGTTATGAAGGAGATGGGCAGGTCCCAAATCAAATCTTATCTTATTTGCGTGCAAATTATCAGAATCTTCGTGGACTCGAAGAAAATGACCCTATATTAATCCAAAAAGCGATGAATCGTTGGTATGTTCCGAATCCAAATAAACAAGCAGATTTAGAAAAGTTACGTGAAAAATCACTTCTTCGTGAGTTTGAAGGTTATATTACTGAACTCGAAAGCTCGAAGAAAAAATTGAAACAGTTTAGAACAGAGGCGATTCGAGTTGGATTTAAAAAAGCTTATTCAGAAAAGAATTTTGAGAAAATCGTAAAAATTGGTGATAGATTACCAGCAAGTGTTATCCAAGAGGATGATAAGTTGTTAATGTATTATGATAATGCTTGTATCCGATTAGGGTTGTAAAGTATGAGTAATTGGCGAAATGAAGTATTAAAACCATTCAAGATTCAAGACAATAGATTATTTTTGGTCCATGATCCGGATTATCTATTTGGTGATATTCAGATTTTGAATGAGTTAAAAACAGCTGATTTTGATGTATTGCACTATGATGATAGTATTACTTTTCGATATCTTTATGAGCGAAATTATCGAGATAAACCTTTAAACTTAGTAGTAATATCAAATAATTTAGTTGAATTTCCATATGAGTTTAAAAAGCAAGCCATTACGTTAACTATAGACCTATCCCAATTATTTCCCAAATTTTCTACCACCCTTCTTAAAAGTCTTGGAGAATTGGATTTGGATGCTTTATTCGTACTTCATGGGCGATATCATGGTGATTCTTCCCGCCAAGAAACATTAAGTTTTTTAGTAGAGCAGTATTATAAGATACCAGTAGGATTAATGAGTAGTAAGGCAGAAATTTTTAAAGCATTAATTTCTGTCTATTACAGACGAGATTCACTACCAATACCCATACGGAATTTTTTAATTGATATGGTGCAGGTCAAAGGCTTACCTTTAAAAACTTTGTTGGAGTCATCTGCATCATTTTATAACTACTTAAATGGCCAATGGTCTGAATTTGTTAGTACGTATGATGGTGAAATTGTTGAAGAAAGTATTGATTCAGAAGACTATCCTTTTATAAATAAAGACGTTTGGGCATTAGTCAATGATTTATTTTTAGATGGAACTCTAAAAAAAGCAAAAAAGCCTAATTCCTTGAGTATTCCCAGTTGGATGAATGCGGGCATTGAATATGGGGGAGAAACCTCTATAGTTGAGATTAATACTTTAAAAAATAAGATAGCTGAGTTATTTATAAAAGCTAAAGGATACAAAGATTGGATTGAATTAATTCAATTAGCATCGGAAATTCAGGACAATGAAATTTTAAAAAATATTAATGAAAAATTTCAATACTGGATGCTGGAAAATTACGGGATGATTGTAAGTTTACCACCTTATCCAAAACCCAAAATGGTACATCATATTCCCGATTTTTTAAAGTCAAGACATAAAGAAAAAACGGCTTTACTTGTACTTGACGGTATGAGCTTCTATAATTGGAAGCAGATTCGTACTGGCTTAAAAGAGATGGGGTTTTATTTGGAAGAGAATGGGGTTTTTGCTTGGGTTCCTTCTTTGACCTCTGTGTCAAGGCAAGCCATTTTTTCCGGGAAGATTCCATTGAAGTTTGGTGATACTATTATGACAACAGTATCTGAAGAAAAACAATGGAAAAACTTTTGGTCAGAGAATGGTATTGCTAAACAATATGTTTCGTACCAAAAAGGATTAGGCACTAATAATTACAATCGTGAAGATATTATTGGCTTGAAAAAAAGTTCAATTAAAATTTATGGAGCAGTCATTGATACCATTGATCAATTATTGCATGGAAATATTCTCGGCCAAGAAAGCTTGGAGTTAAGTTTAAATATTTGGTTGAAACGTGGATTCTTGATCAATTTAATTAATGACTTGATGCAAGCTGGTTTTGAGGTATATCTAACTTCTGATCATGGAAATACGACTGCGACTGGTATTGGCCGTTTTTCAGAAGGCGTATTGACTGATGTTCAAGGTGAAAGAGTTCGTATTTATGAAAATAACATTCTATTTGAACATTCAAAGGTTAAGGATAAAGGAATTGTCTGGAACGGAGTTGGACTACCTGAATCATTTTATGTAATCTTTTCAAAAGATGGTGAAGCATTTACTACCCCAGGAGTTGAGATTTTAACCCATGGTGGAATTAACATTGAAGAAGTTATTGTACCTTTTATTAAGGTGATTGGAGGCGGTCCTAATTGACGAAACCAGTAGGGTTTGACCAGAAAATCTTGTTGACGCAGCTAGATTTTACTGCAAAAAATGTAAGAACTCATAATCGAAAAGAAATGTATGAATTACTAGATGGGTTTATTAGAAATGATGTGACAGGTGTCAAAGCACGTAAAAATGTCATAACGATTTTATTAAAAAGTTGGTATCTAGTTGAAGATGAACATGTTCCACTTCGCGATTTTATTTTAGATGAGTTTGATAATCTAACTCAAGAGGAACGTTTGCTTGCTCACTTCGGAATGCTTCTATTAGCATATCCCTTTTTCAAAGATGTAATTTTAGAATTTGGAAGAGCGTTTAAACTTCAAGATACGGTTTCAACAACTACTATAAAAAAGAGAATAAAAGAAGATTATGGGGATCGAAGACGAGTAGATGTAGCTGTTTCAGCGGTATTAACCACCTTAAAAGTTTGGGGACTAATAATTAGTGTGAAACAAAATGAATTAAAGTTAGCAGATAAAATTGCGATTAACAATCCACATATGCAGAGATTTATCATTGAAGTGTTACTAAAAGTACTTAATCACGAAGCGTTACCTATTGAGGTACTTCAAAATCATATAATCTTTTTCCCGTTTCAATATGATTTTGATTTATTTGAACTACGTCAGAAAAAAGAGTTGAATTTTCATCAACAAGGTATAGATAACTTAATTGTTGAAGTTAAAGCAATCTGATTATAATATGTTATTTCTAATAAAATTAGTCCAGTTCCTCTAAAGGGCACTGGACTAATTTTTTAAGGAAGGGGAGAATAAAGGAAGTATTATTCGCAGTTCCCAATGAAATGTTCTCATTGAGATGAATAGGATACATTTTTTGTCTAGCTTATAGGTACAAGTTTAAATCTTAATCTTTTTATTTTGGTTAAATTTTCTGCAACAGTTACGGAGGGATCCCCTACTTTATGTGACTTTTTCATAGAAAAGGGTCATAGCTATCCTCTTTCACTAATATGGTAATTCCTTGTCTTTCGAAAAAAATGAAATTAATAAAGTAATCTTAAAGTGAAATAAAAAAATAGTTATCTCAGATTAGTAAACTACTAACATAAGATAACTATTTTTTATTGTAAATATTGCGGACGTGAATATTATGGTGGAGATGGGGTGTCACCATAACACAAATTGTTTAACCTTCTTTGTTTATTTCTTAATATTCTTTACAATTCTTATTTTTATATCCGCTTTCATGGTATGTGATCTATAATTTATACATAAGATTTATTAAACTTCAAAGAAGTGAGTTGTGATGTGTTTTGTCATAATCATGAAGTTATTTTGATTAAAGGGGGGATTATCATGAAGAGATATGCAAAATTCTTGATGATTTTTGTGTTTTCTGTCGTGACCTTGACGGCTTGTTCCGGTGATTCTGAATCAAGCGGGAAAGTCCTTAAAGTAGCAAAAGATGTGGAATTGGCATCTATGGATCAGCATATTGCAACAGACGGTTTATCGTTTGAGGTCATTGCTGCTACCATCGAGGGGTTATACACATTAGACGCAGATGGAAATGCGATTCCAGCTATTGCAAAAAGTTATGATGTATCTGAAGATGGATTAGTTTATACATTCCATTTACGTGAAGATGCAAAATGGAGTAATGGAGAACCTGTAACGGCTAATGATTTTGTTTATGCCTGGCGACGCTTAGTTGATCCGAATACGGCGAGTGAATATGCATTTATTATGGATGTAGCGGGAGTTGTTAATGCTGCTTCTGTTAATGCAGGGGAAGCTTCACTTGAAGAGTTAGGGGTTAATGCTGTGGATGACTATACGTTAGAGGTAACATTAGCATTACCAGTTCCATTTTTCTTACAGTTAATGACTTTCCCTTCATTTTTTCCAATGAATGAAGCATTCGTTACGGAAAAAGGAGCAGATTACGCACAAACTCCTGAAGGGTTACTTGCGAATGGACCATTCAAAATGACAGAGTGGACACAAGGGCATAGCTTCAAAGTTGAGAAAAATGATTCATATTACGATAAAGATAATGTGAATATTGATGGAATCGAGTACAAAATTATGAAAGATGCTCAAACAGCAGCACTTGAGTTTGAATCAGGAAACTTAGATGTTGTTCGTTTAACGGGAGAAATCGTTGATTTATATAAAGAAAATGAGGCGTTTACGTTAATCCATGAAGGATATTTATGGTATATTGCGCCTAATGAAGAAGTAGAAGAATTACAAAATGTGAATTTACGCCAAGCATTAGGACGTGCTGTGAATAAAGAGCAATTAACAGAAACCGTATTAAATGATGGTTCAACAGTGGCTAATTTTATTGTGCCAGTTACTTTAGCAACAGGACCTGACGGAAAAGATTTCCGTGAAACATCAGCAAATGATTATATGACGTATGATGTAGAAGTGGCACAAGAGTATTGGGAAAAAGCAAAAGCAGAATTAGGAATTGAAACATTAACATTAGAATTATTATTTGAAGATACAGATTCAATGAAAAAATGTGCTGAATTTATTCAATCTGAACTTCAAACAAATTTACCGGGATTAACGATTGAATTAAAATCACAACCTAAGAAAAATCGTTTAGAGTTAATGCGTGCTGGTGATTATCAATTAGGAATTACACGTTGGGGACCAGACTATGCTGATCCAACAACTTATCTAGATATGTTTATTACAGGTAGCTCAAATAACTATCCAAATTATTCAAATGAAGAGTATGATGCATTAATGAATCGTATTGGTAAAGGAGATTTAGTTTACGATATTGAAGCTCGTTGGGAAGCGATGAAAGAAGCTGAAGAATTATTAATCGCTCGAGATGCTGCTGCTTTACCAATGTATCAACAAGGAAATACGTACTTAATTGATCAACAAGTTAAAGGAATTGAAACTCACTCAGTTGGTGTTCCATTTATTTATAAAAATGTAACAATCGAAGAGTAGGCTATTACAGGGGGATAACCCCTGTAATATTTTTATATTTGGAGGTGGGGGTATGTGGAAATATGTCATGAAGCGGGTTATGATTTCAGTCGTTACGATTTTTTTGATTTTATTTTTCCTATTTTTAATGCTTGAATTAATGCCAGGAACACCATTTAATGATGAAAAATTAACAGAGGCACAACGTGCTTTATTAGATGCGAAGTATGGATTAGATGCATCACCGCTTACACGATTTTTTAATTATTTAAAATTAGCGATTTTTGAGGGTGATTTTGGGGTATCATATGCCATCCAAAAGGATATGCCGGTTAGTACATTAATTAGTGGACGAGTGTGGATAACGATTCGTATTGGGTTACAAGCCGTTTTACTGGGAACAATTATTGGACTATTACTAGGATTAGTAGCAGCTCTTCGTCGTAATACGTGGTTAGATACGGGGGCAACTGTGATTTCCGTGATTGGAGTAAGTGTCCCTTCATATGTGTTTGCATTAGGATTATGCTTTTTCCTTGGGTATAAATTTAAATGGTTTCCAATTACATATAGTTTAGATAAACCAATTTTATCCACAATCTTACCGACCATTGCCCTTTCGATGTTCGTCATTGCGAACGTGGCGCGTTTTTTACGATCAGAAATGATTGAGGTGTTACAGTCTGATTTTATGTTACTGGTGAAAGCCAAAGGGGTTAGAAAGAAAAATTTAATTTTAAAACATGCGATGCGAAATGCACTGATTCCAGTTATTACAGTTGTTGCACCGTTAATGGTTAGTTTAATGACGGGAAGTTTAGTGGTAGAGAAAATCTTCGCGATTCCTGGTATGGGTAGTTTACTGGTTACAGCGATTCAAGTTAATGATTATAATGTGATTATTGCGCTTTCCTTTATTTATAGTGTTTTATTTATCGGGGTTATGTTACTTGTGGATATTTTATATGGAGTGATTGATCCTCGAATTCGTTTAGCGAAAGAGGGTGGAAATCATGAGTCTTAATCAGGATTTTTTACAAAATGATTTTGAACGTGTATTTCAAGATGAAAGTTTAAAAACTGATGTTATCTATCAAGGTCAATCATTTTGGAAAGATGTTTGGCATCGATTCATTCAAAATAAAGGGGCTTTATTTGGATTTATTATGATAGCTTTCTTATTATTAATGGCCATTTTTGCTCCAATGCTAAGTTCTCATGGCTATGATTCAGTTATGATGGATCACGTTAATTTACCACCTCGTATTCCGGGGCTTGAAAAGTTAGGAATTTTTAATGGAACTCATAATGGAGTCAATATTTATGAACAACGTGGACTAGATGATGTATATTACTTTTTTGGAACAGATACGCTTGGTCGTGATATTTGGACGCGTGTTTGGGTGGGAACTCGAGTTTCATTATATATTGCGGCGTTAGCCGTAGTCATTGATATGGTGTTTGGGATGACATACGGGATGATTTCTGGTTATCTTGGCGGGCGTGTGGATATTTATATGCAACGTTTTATTGAAATACTAAGTGGAATTCCGAATTTAGTTATCGTGACGCTACTGGTTATTGTGATGAAACCGGGGATTATGTCAATTACGATTGCCTTGTTAATTACGGGATGGATTGGGATGAGTCGTGTGGTTAGATCACAAGTCTTGAAGTTAAAGGAACTTGATTACATTTTAGCCTCTCGAACACTCGGAGTTAAAACACCAGGGATTATTAAGCAGGATATTTTACCTAATATTTTCGGACAAGTGATTATTATGTCGATGTTCTCGATTCCAAATGCGATTTTTTATGAATCATTTTTAGCGTTTATCGGGCTTGGCTTACAGCCACCGATGGCATCACTTGGGGTATTAATTAGTGATGGATTTAAGTCGTTACTTGCTTATCCACATATGCTACTATTCCCAGTTGTGGTTTTAGCAATTTTGATGTTAAGTTTTAATTTGTTAGCAGATGGACTTCGTGATGCGTTTGATCCGAAGATGAAAGAGATGTAGGAGGTGATGTTTATGGGAAGACGAAAAGTTTTATCAGTTCGTGACTTAGAAATTTCATTTGCGACGTCATCAGGTAGTGTCAGTGCGATTCGTGGCGTTCGACTTGATTTATATGAGGGAGAGACACTTGCAATCGTTGGGGAAAGTGGTTCCGGTAAGTCTGTGACGACGAAAGCTATTTTAGGGATTTTAAGTGAGAATGGGAAGATTGAAAAAGGCAGTATTCAGTTTACTTATGAACGTGATGGAGAAGAAGTGACGCGTGATTTAACGAAGTTAAGTGACCAAGAGATGCAACGTCATATTCGTGGAAAACGGATTGCGATGGTATTTCAAGACCCAATGACGTCACTTGATCCAACAATGACGATTGGGCGTCAAATTATTGAAGGGATGCAGGAGCATTATCATACGTCATTTCATGAAGCGAAGGAAAAGGCGATTGAATTGTTAGAGCTTGTTGAAATTACCGATCCTGAGAAACGATTTAAACAATATCCACACCAACTTTCAGGGGGGATGCGTCAACGTGTCGTGATTGCGATTGCGTTAGCGTGTGAACCCGAAGTTTTAATCTGTGATGAACCAACGACGGCACTTGATGTGACGATTCAAGCAAAAATTTTACGTTTATTAAAAGAGATTCAACAAAAAACAAATGTAGCAATTATCTTTATTACGCATGACTTAGGTGTCGTTGCTAATATTGCGGATTATGTAGCCGTGATGTATGCAGGTAAAATTATCGAAAAAGGATCGGTAGAAGAGATTTTCTATGATCCAAGACATCCTTATACGTGGGGACTTTTATCTTCGATTCCGGATTTAGAATCCGATGATGAGTATTTATACACCATTCCGGGAACGCCACCGAATTTATTGTATCAAGTCGAAGGGGATGCTTTTGCACCCCGTAATGAGTTTGCTTTAAATATTGATTATCGCTTAGACCCACCCATGTATAATGTTGGGGGAAAACATCGGGTATCCACTTGGTTGGCTGATGCGAGAGCGCCAAAGGTGGAAATGCCAGAAGCCTTGAAACGTCGAATTGAGAAGATGAAGAAAGGAGGTTGTTTCTAATGGAGCCATTATTAAAGGTTGAGAATTTAACACAACATTTTAAAATAAATAAAAATTACACCGTAAAAGCTGTCAATGGTTTAGATTTTGAGATTTATCCTGGGGAAACGTTTGGGTTAGTTGGGGAAAGTGGGTCTGGAAAATCCACAACAGGACGTTCGATTATTCGTTTATATGAACCAACAGATGGAACTATTTTATTTGATGGTGTGGATATCTCAGGAAAATTAAATAAAGAAACAGAGCGTCACTTACGAACAAATATGCAAATGATTTTTCAAGATCCGATGGCATCACTCAATCCGCGTAAAAAAGTATTAGATTTAATTGCACAAGGATTAGATGTCCACAAGCTGTATCAATCTAAAGAAGAACGTGATGAAATGGTGTTTAAAATGTTAGAACGCGTTGGGTTATCTCGTGACCATGCGTACCGTTATCCGCACCAATTTTCTGGAGGACAACGTCAACGGATTGGAATTGCCCGTGCGTTAATTATGAATCCCAAACTAATCATCGCGGATGAAGCCATTAGTGCACTTGATGTTTCGATTCAAGCACAAGTTGTGAATTTAATGAAACGAATTCAAAAGGAAACAGGGATTGCCTATTTATTTATTGCGCATGATTTATCGATGGTTAAATATATCTCCAATCGTATTGGAGTCATGCATTTAGGGTACTTAGTTGAAGTGGGAACACGTGATGAAATTTTCAATAACCCAGTCCATCCGTATACAAAATCTTTATTATCAGCGATTCCAAATCCTGATCCGATTTATGAAAAATCTCGAGAAATTTTAATCTATGATTCATCGGATGTGGATTATTCAAAAGGGGTGCGCCATCAACTCAGTGAGACCCACTCAGTTTTAGCGACACCTGAAGAATTAGCATGTTGGATTGAAGATTAAATATGTTAATCTTGAGATAAGAAAGGTAACATATTTGAAACAGAGAAAAGATATTATCCTTGTGGATAATGTCTTTTTTTCATTCATATAATGGAAATAAGAAGAGGGGGATTTTAGTGTCACCGTTGAAAGCGAGAGTAGTTGGTTATGTGTTCCTTATTATTGCTATTGTGTTATTTTTATTGAGATTGTCAGTGCAGAAATATATTCAAGTTTGTTCATGGATAGGCATGGCGGTCTTTTTTACCGCGATGGTTATTTTATTTATTTTTTGGCGCTGCCCGAGTTGTCGAAAATTTTTACCTTTACAAGGGTCGTTAGGGGTTAAGGTTTGTCCGTATTGTGGAAAACAATTAAAATGAAAACCTCAATCCGAGCTTTTTTATTTTAGTTGTTCAGGTTATTTGATTTAAGGTTAATTTAAGTAAGAGGTGTTTAACTAGTAGATAGGAGGACATGTCTATTTTTGGAGATTTAAATACTTTTCTTGTTAATTTATCCTGATTTTAGGATGATTTTGTTATAATGAAAATAACACTTATTTTTCCACAAGATTTCTAAATCAATATCATAAAATGTCCGATATTTTGATGTATGATAAAATTGGAAATGGCGGAAAATATAATGAGTGATTACTTTTAAAGATAGGTGATAACGTGCTTTTTGATACTCATGTACATTTAAATGATAAGAAATATGCCCAAGACTTACTAGAAGTCATGGAACGCGCGAAGAATGAGGGCGTGACACGCATGCTTGTTGTTGGATATGATCAGCGCTCTAATCGACGCGCCATTGAATTAGCGGAACAATATGACTTCATTTACGCCGCTGTTGGATGGCATCCAGTGGATTCTATCTATTTAACGGAAGAATTGTTTGCGGAATTAGTTGAACAGGTCAAACATCCGAAAGTCGTGGCTGTTGGTGAATGCGGACTTGATTATCATTGGGATACGTCACCGGTTGATTTACAAAAAGAAGTGTTCATTCGACAAATTAAATTAGCTCAAGAAGTGAATAAGCCATTGGTTATTCATACGCGTGAATCTATTGCAGATACGTTAGAAATTTTAAAAGCTCATGATGCTCACACGGTAGGTGGGGTGATGCACTGTTATAGTGGAAGTGTAGAAATGGCACGTCAATTTATTGACTTAAATTTCAAGATTTCACTTGGGGGGCCTGTCACATTTACGAATGGTCGTCGTCCACAGGCAGTTGCAACTGAAATTCCATTAGAACATTTATTAGTGGAAACCGATGCTCCATATTTAACACCGCATCCGCATCGTGGAACACGTAATGAGCCGTTTTATGTCTCATTAGTGGCAAAGAAAATTGCAGAACTAAAGGATTTACCATATGAAAGGGTCTGTGAACAGACGACAGCAAATGCTTGTACCTTATTTAAGATGACATAAAATTTTGAAAGGTTGATGATGAAATGAAAAACTTTAATATGGGTAAAGTGATTTATACATTACTAGTTGTATTAGTCACAGCTTGGAGTGTCTTCTTTATTGCTAATTATTATCATGATAAGAGTGATAATCAAAATGTAAACTCTGGATTTACTCAAACTACTGATTCACAGGGGAATACTCAAATTGTGCAAAATGTCGTTGAGCGTGAAGTCGTAACACAAGAAGAGGCACGAATCGATGCAATTAATAAAGTATCACCAGCGATTGTTGGGGTTGTTAACTTTGCTCGTAATACGACTCAAGGTGAAGGATCAGGAATTATTTATAAAACAGATGGTAATGATGCTTATATCGTAACTAATCAACATGTTATTGACAGTGGTGATTATTTTGAAGTTGTTTTCTCAAATGGAGAACGTGCTGAGGCCACTTTAGTTGGTAGCGATATTTATACAGATTTAGCTGTTTTAAAAGTAAGTGGTGTTGAGGTTGAGGCAGTAGCTGAATTCGGAAACACTGAAGATTTAAAAGTTGGACAAACTGTTATTGCTATCGGGAACCCGTTAGGATTAGATTTCGCTGGATCTGCCACATCAGGAATTGTTTCAGGGCAAGATCGTGTCATTGCCGTTGATTTAAATGGGGATAACCGTGACGATTGGGAAATGACAGTTTTACAAACTGATACAGCGATTAACCCAGGGAATAGTGGTGGAGCTTTAATTAACTTAGATGGAAAAGTCGTTGGAATTAACTCAATGAAAATTGCGACAAGCTCAGTTGAAGGAATGTCATTCTCAATTCCAACCTATGTAGCAATTCCGATTATTACAGATTTAGAAACATACGGTGAAGTTCGTCGTCCACAATTAGGGGTTTATATTCAAGAAATGAGTATGATTCCAGATCGTTTAAAAGAAATGTTAAAGATTCCAACTGACCAAAAAACAGGTGTGTTTATCTATGAAGTCTTTGAAGGTGGACTTGCTGAAAAAATGGGGCTTAAAGCTGGAGATATTATCACAGCTATTAATGGCGAAGAAGTTGAAGATACAATGGCATTTAGAAAGAAATTATATTTAATGCGCGAGGGAGATAAGCTTGAATTAACAGTTATTCAAGATGGTCAAACCAAAACACTATCAGAAACTATTCAACCCGCAGACGGAAATAGCCTTTAATGAATAAGGAATGTATTGAATAACATTTAAAAGCCAGAGGACAACTCCTCTGGCTTTTCTGATTTCAGTTGGTATTTAAACTATAGTTAGGATTCATTTAATATGAAGTATCATTCATAGATTGTTAGTGAATGACATTAAAATGATAAAAATCAAAAGTTATTATACGGAATTGTCAACGTAGAGGGATTATTGTTGGTATTAATCACAGTAATTAGAATTCCAATTTATTGTAATTATTAAAACGAGCATTAGAAGAAGGTATTATCAAACAATTAGAAAAGCTTCACCCTAATGCCAAGCTAATCGAAGATGAAACTAACTACACGATTAAAAGAAAACTGAAATCACGAATGGTGAACCCATTAATCTTAGAACGTAACGGAGAAGTTATTTCACTTAAGTGAGGTTTCAAAATCAGATAAAGGGGGAATCGAAGACGCATTAAAGCAATTAGAAAAAGGTGTTTATTTAAGAGGGAACTACTAATAAAAGTAGTTCAGAAGAATAAAAAATCTTCAAAATATATAAGTCCAGATAAATTTTTTACATTGTAAAAAATTTTATCTGGACTATAGGATGTCGTCGTATTGAATTCTTTTAATAACTAAGCTTGATTCTAAAATGTGAAAGATATCTAGAAGGTTAGAGGCATCCTTGTTCAAGGTGCTTCTTTTTGTCTATCTTGAAGATTTATATCTATTAGTCATTACTCAATTCTTCATGATCCACAAGGGCACTTTCATGGTGGTGTCCGATACAAGCGGTGCTTGGAACATTAGTTGTTTCATAATAGAGTGTGACCTTTTTCTGACAGTTCTCTGAAGCTAAATAACCGGTCGTTGGATCAACTTTAACCGCAACGACATCTTTAGGAGTTTCAAACCACTGTGACCCTGATTCTTTGAGTGAGTTTTCCATGACTTGTGACCATATATTTTTAGCATAACGATTGACCTCAACACCATCTAGTGTCCGGCCTTGATCGTAACCGGTCCAAACCGTTGTTACAATTTCTGGGGTATAACCAATCATCCATGAATCAGTGTTAGTTGATCCACTTTTTCCAGCGTATTGATGGGTTAAATTTGGAATAATGGAGAGTCCTGTGACTGAAAGGTGATTATTTTGTTGCATATTAAACATTCCTGTCATCATTTCATTCATCACATAGGTCTTGGTTGGATCTAAGATTTGCTCACCTTCCGTTGGTTTATCGGAATAAACTAAAAATCCACGATCATCTGTAATTTGTGTAATAAATTTTCGTTCAACAGACTTCCCATTATTAGCAAAAACACTGTAAGCCTCTGCCATTTCCATAATGTTGACCGGCTCGACTCCAAGTGCAGCCGATGGAAGTTCAGGAATATCAGCTGTAATTCCAAAACGTTTCGTTGTTTCGGGAAGAACATTGAGCCCTAAAAAGGTATGAGTTTTAACCGCATAAATATTATCTGAAACGGCAAGTGCATTGGCCATCGGAATGTTAGAATACGCATAAGCATTGGAATAATTATTTGGGGTATAAGTATCTTTTCCATCATTATAAGGGAAGGTAGTCGGCTCATTCATAAAGGTGGTGGATGGATTGAATCCATATTCTAAAGCCTCATAGTAAAGGAAAGGTTTCATTAAGGAACCAATCTGACGTTCACTATAAAGGGCTCGATTATACTGAGAGGTCTCATAATCATTACCTCCACTCAGAGCTTTAACGTACCCGGTGGAAGGTTCGATGACAATAACGGCAGTTTGAACCTCTTGATCTGTCACATTCTCTTGAATGGCTTCGTTCACATAGGTTTGAATATCACGGTCTAATGTGGTGTAAATATTTAAGTTACGGTAAGAGCTTGTTTGACCAACTAAGAGTTTGTCCACTTCGGTTAACACCGCATCTACGTAGTATGGCGCATCGTAATCAATGTCTTCTGGGTATTCACCGATGACGACTGTTTCAGTATTCATGGCCTCATCATATTCTTCTTGATTAATATAATTTTCGGCCAGCATCGAATTTAAGACGATTTTTTGACGTTTGGCTGAATTTTCAGGATGACTAATTGGGGAGTAGTAGCTAGGTCCTTTTGGAATTCCAACTAAAACGGAGGCTTCAGCCAATGTGAGCTCACTGGCATGCTTTCCAAAGTAATAAAGTGAAGCATCTTCAATGCCATAATTCCCGTGGCCAAAGTTAATGGTGTTTAAATAACCTTCTAAAATCGTGTCTTTATCGTAACTTAACTCAAGCCGAAGCGTATAAAAAGCTTCCTTAATTTTACGAGACCATGTTTTTTCAAAGCTTAAATAAAGGTTACGAGCGTATTGTTGAGTAATCGTTGATGCACCTTGTGAACGGGTTCCTGACGTGATATTGGTTACCAAAGCTTTGGCTATTCGAAGCGGGTCGAATCCGAAATGGTCATAAAAGTTCCGATCCTCAGTTGCAATGAAACCATTAATCACATACGGAGAAATCTCATTTAGGCTAACCCAGTGTTGATCTTTCGGATACGTCTTCTCTAAAAAGACTTCACCATCCGCATCATAAAACGTAATCGCTGTATTTACATTAATGTCTGGAGCAGGCAAATACTTGAAATATTGATAAACTGTTAAACAAAGAATTGCGACCAGTTCAACACAAATAATCGTGGTCACACGCGTATATTTAGATCTAAAAAAAGTGGATAACATCTCACATAATCTCATAACTTCACCTCGAGATTTAGTTTATCCACAAATTTAAATAATATTTACAAAAAGAGGTAAAAAAATTAAATATAGGAATCAATTAAAAATGAAATTAATGTTAGATAGCGTATATGAAGATATACAGAGAGGAGAGTGTCAAATGTTAATAATATATATATTAATTTTTTTTCTCGGATCTACTTTAGGTTCTTTTTATCACGTGGTTGGATATCGGATGCCGATTGGAGAGAATTGGGTGAGTGATCGCTCCCGCTGCCCAGGGTGTTGTCATGAACTCACATTTTATGAATTAATGCCAGTGCTTTCTTATGTGTTACAAGGTGGGAAATGTCGTTCCTGTGGCATGAAGATTAAGCCGATTTATTTATTATCGGAGATTTTTGCTGGACTTTTATTTGTGTTTCCTGTTTGGTTCTATGGTTTTGAAGGATTCACTACGGGTGAAAGTTATGTGGCGTGGGCGTTTTTATCGATGCTCATCATCATCACCGTATCGGACATTTATTATCAGTTGATTTTAGACAAAGTGCTTCTATTTTTCAGTGCGGTGCTTCTTATCCTTTATATTATTTATCCACAGTATGATTTAGTATCAGGTTTAATAGGAGGGGGCGTTGGTTTTCTGACGTTATATGCTGTTGGTTTATTGGGACAATTTCTGTTTAGGAAAGAGGCGCTTGGTGGTGGAGATATTAAGTTATACGCTGTTATTGGATTTGTCTTAGGGATTTCTAGCACATTCCTATCATTATTTTTAGCAGCAGTTTTTGCTTTAATTTATATGTTAATGTTTATGGAAGATAAGACGAAGCCACTGGGCTTCGGACCTTTTATTGCGATTGCGTCTTATCTTTGTTTATTTTATGGTTCATCGTTGTTAAATTGGTATTTTAATTTATTTTAATTAAAGGCGCTATCTAAAAAAACTCCCGACATCGTTTGGGAGTTTTTAGATTTTTTCAAAATTTAAATGAGAGATGGACTGTGCTAATGATGGCGTTAATAATGGAATAGAATCTTCATTTAAGGGTAACCATTCATAGTAGTCGTGCTCGTTAGATAGCTTAATCTCACCTTCGAGAATTTCACATAAGTAAATGACGCCCATAATAAGGTAATCATCGTTTATAAAGTCCCATTGATGTAGTAATCGGATGGGTCTGACTAAGAGGGAGGTTTCTTCTAATATTTCTCGACGCAACGTTTCTTCGGCACTTTCATTTTGTTTCATTTTTCCTCCTGGAAGATCAAAGTATTCACAGCGCGAACTGACTTTATGGAGGGCTAAAAATTCATGATTCCGTACAATTAAGCCTTTGACTGAGAAATTAATTTGTGTCATGTGTCCACATCCTTTCACTTGATTTATAATCATTATATGAAGTTTAAGAGAAAAAGATGTCAGAATGTGAGTTCGTTTTGCTAAAGTGATAAAAATAGTGTAAAATAGTAACGATATTATACGATAAAAAGGACGTGAAGACATTGGCATTAACAGCTGGAATCGTTGGTTTACCAAACGTCGGGAAATCAACTTTATTCAATGCAATTACTCAAGCTGGAATTGAAGCAGCTAATTATCCATTCGCGACAATCGACCCAAACGTAGGTGTGGTTGAAGTTCCGGATGAGCGTTTAAATAAATTAACAGAATTAGTTAGTCCTAAAAAGACTGTTCCAACAACTTTTGAATTTACAGATATCGCTGGATTAGTGCGTGGGGCAAGTAATGGAGAAGGGTTAGGAAACAAATTCTTAGCTAACATTCGTGAAGTAGATGCGATCACTCAAGTGGTTCGTTGTTTCGAAGATGGAAACATCATTCACGTTGAAGGTTCAGTTGATCCAATTCGTGACGTTGAAGTTATTAACTTAGAGTTAATTTTAGCGGATATGGAGCAAGTCGATCGTCGTTTAGGACGTTTAGCAAAACAAGCAAAATCAGGAGATAAAGCTGCTAAAGCTGAGCAAGCTGTTTTAGAAAAAGTAAAAGCTGGATTCGATCAAGAATTACCTGCTCGTGCTTTAGAATTAGATGAAGATGATATCCAAGCCATTAAACATTTACAATTATTAACGTTAAAACCAATTTTATATGTGGCTAACGTTGGTGAAGATGACTTAATGGCTGGAGAAGATAATGAATACGTGAAAGCATTACAAGAGTATGCTGATCGTGAAGGTGCAAAAGTCATTAAAGTATGTGCACGTATCGAAGAAGAAATCTCTCAATTAGAAGATGAAGAAAAAGCGGCATTCTTAGAAGAATTAGGAATCAAAGAAAGTGGATTAGATCAATTAATTCGCGAAGCTTATGATTTATTAGGATTAGCAACTTACTTCACAGCTGGGGTGCAAGAGGTTCGCGCTTGGACATTCATTAAAGGAATGACAGCTCCTCAATGTGCAGGAATCATTCATAGTGATTTCGAACGTGGATTTATCCGCGCGGAAACTGTTTCTTACGATGATTTAGTAAAATACGGTTCAGAGCAAGCAGCTCGTGAAGCGGGACGTTATCGTTTAGAAGGAAAACAATACATCGTTCAAGATGGAGATGTTATGTTATTCCGTTTCAATGTATAAAAAAATTCATTTAAATTGAATAAATTTTGGTTAATTAAATCATACTATATATGATTCGTCATTAGGTAGCTACTAAAACTTGTCATGATACCTACAACTAGATTCTAGTGGTGAATCAAAAAATCGGCACGCTACTTGGCGTGCCGATTTAATTTTAAAAAGTGGATGTATTATTAAATTATAACATCTTTTTTTTAACTTGCTATAGTAGATATACCTGTGCTATAATATATGACTGTGAGTAATAAGACTATTACTCCTTGCCCGCATATGGGCCGTCTAGACCAAGAGGAGGTGCAATATAATGAGAAAATACGAAATTATGTACATCGTTCGTCCTAACTTAGAAGAAGAAGGACGCAAAGCAGTAATCGCTAACTTCCAAAACATGTTCACTAACATGGGTGCGGAAATCGTTGAAACTAAAGAGTGGGGTATGCGTGATTTAGCATACGCTATCGAAGATTTCACAAAAGGTTACTACGTAGTAATGACAGTTAACTCTTCAATCGAAGCTAAAAACGAATTCGATCGTTTAGCTGGAATCAGCGAAGATGTTATCCGTTACATCGCTATCAAAGAAGAAGAATAAGATTTTAATGTACTAAGTGAGGGTGGTATAAATGATTAATCGCGTTGTTTTAGTAGGGCGATTAACTCGTGATCCAGAACTAAAGTATACAACTAATGGGATCGCAAACTTGCGATTCAGTATTGCGGTTAATCGCACTTTCACTAGTCAAAATGGAGAACGCCAAGCAGATTTCATTAACTGTGTTGCATGGCGCGGCCAAGCTGAGAATATGGCGAAGTTTTTACGTAAAGGATCTCTTATTGGAGTGGAAGGACGTATTGAAACAGGTAGCTATCAGGCTCAGGATGGATCAATGCGTTATACAACAGATGTGGTGTGCGATAGCGTACAGTTCTTAGAACCACGCTCTGCATCTGCTGATCGAGGAAACTTTGGAGCTCAACCATCGCAAGACTTTGGTGGAGGCTTTGGAGGTGGATACGGTGGTACGCCATCATTCCAACAACAAGCGCCAGCATCAAATGGCTTTGGTGGAAATCCTTTCGGAGGAGCACCAAGTATGGATCAAGGCTTCGGAAATCCATCGCAATCATTTAATAATGAGCCAGATTTCAGCTCAACTATTAATATTTCTGATGATGATTTACCATTTTAATTTTTAAATAACATATAAAAAAATAATTTTAAAAGATGTTAGGAGGAACTATCATGGCTCAATTCCGTCGTGGAGGACGTCGTCGTCGTAAAGTTTGCTATTTCACTACAAACAAAATTACGAAAATCGACTACAAAGATGTAGATTTATTAAAACGTTTCGTATCTGATCGTGGAAAAATCTTACCTCGTCGTGTAACAGGAACAAGCGCTAAATACCAACGTGAATTAACAGTTGCTATTAAACGTGCTCGTCACATGGCATTATTACCATTCTCTGCTGAATAGTAATAACACATTGTTTACAGAGTGGCGCGGACTTTCGCGCCATTTTTTTATAAAACATAAGCTAACCTTTATTATTCGTCAGACGATGTAAAAGAAACATTCGTTTCTTCTGGCGAATCTCGCAACAGAGATATTTGCATCAGGGCCCAATTATTAAAAATATTCAAGTTTTAACGCCACCTTCAATAGAAGGTGGTTTTTTTGTCGCTCATCTAGCCATCTTTAATGGCTTTGATGAGCTATCTTTTTTATCTGAGGTGAGAGTCGAAGCGATATTTTAGGAATAAACTAAATTTAAAGATATGCGTAATAGTTCTTTTACTCCTTTGGCCCAAGAAGTTAATGTGGATACTGTAGGTGATGATAAAAGTGACACTATTTATAGTTTGGTAGTTAGGATTTAACTATTACTACTCTTATGATAATGATTCATATTGTAATTTATGATGAAAAAAGATGTTATATGCTTAGTAATTGAGAGAGCTCGAAAATATTCCTTTTTGTTAGGAGCGAAAAGACAGTCAGCTGTAAATTAGGATGTACATACGATATAAATGTCTTGATTTTGACAGTCAGCTATTCATTGGGGTGTACATTTCAATGCTGAGATAGCTTGCTATAAAGCTTACGCTAGGTGTTTATGATTCTTTCTACAATTCTATAAGGTGGATAAAAAAAGAACAGGATGAGTGTCCTGTTCTTGTTAATTATTTTTCTTCTTCTTTTGCTTGCTCAGCATTAGCAATTACTTCACATGGTTCAACTTTCATTGTTGAGCGATCTAATAAGTAAGTATCTGTACAGCAACTCATGTCTTCTGTTAAGTGGGCATCACTTAATAAACGAAATGGGTTATAAGAATTGTTTTTTTCCATCTTCTTCACTCCTCATAAAACATTATAATGAAATAACTACACTTCTAATTATATACCTATACCTAAAAAAATTAAGTGTTTTTTATAAGGAAATTTAAAATTTGGGGAAATTATCATCGATGAGGCCTATCAAGGAAATAGATAGGGTAAGGAAGTTTTATTTTATGGGTAAAAAAAGCAGTAGAATGTAACTTCTTTAGTGACGACTTACGGTAGCGGAGTATTTATATGAGAGTATAGGATTTAAATATTTATCGACAGGTGAGGAAGAACAAGAAGTGAAGTTAATTTTAACGTTAAAATAGGAAAGAGGACCTGAAAGAGGTCCTCTTTTGTTATAAAAGTGGATCGTATAATTTAAATGAATCGTTATTTATCTCGGTATTGAGGATGAGATGATGATCACTAGTTGAGGTTAGAAGATAAATAGGAGAATTTTATCTTTTTAAATGGTATTGGAGGTTGAAGTTAAATGAAGAATTCAGAGATAAATAATTTAATAAATCTGAATATTTGAAGTTAGATTGTGATGAGATTGTACCGAATACAGAGCTATATTAATTAATTTGAATGCTAGTAATTAAATGGTGAGGATGAGTGATAAGTAAGTGTGTAGATGTAATGGTTGCTAAGATGATGATAGAGATTTGCAATGTTAATAGAGTGATTGTAATGATAATGAGGATACAGTGTTTCAACAGATAGATGAGTTTAAGGAATGAAGATTCTGCGGATTAGTTGGATGAGGAGAGTGAGTGTATGATAAATGTTAGAAGAGTTTTTAATAGATTAAATGTACAATTATTAGTTCGATCCTTAATGTGTTTTTGCTTTATATACTAGGCTATAGTTTTATCATGTTTCATAGTGAATGGTAAGAGTGAGTACAAGTGTGGTTTTATACTGTTATGATAAGGACTGTGTTTTTGGTTGGAGTGAGTCATGATTATATTAGAAATCCTATGCTTTAAATGTACTGAATGCTTTTGGGGATTTTGTTTTAGATGTGATGTGTTTAAAACTGAGTGATTAGGAGGATATTTAGTTTGAATGTGTGAATTTTGAGGTAAAAATGAATATGTTTTTTAGTGTAAGTGTGCTGTATGTAAAACTGGTGGGTTAGTACAAAATGTGGTTTGAATATACGGATGATGTAGTAGGTATGTGTATGAGTATATGGTTAGAAAGGGATTTTGTTTTGGGATAATTGTGGTGGATGTAAAACTAGTTAATTGGCATGAAATATGGTTTGAATTTACAAGTTTGAAGTAAGGATGTAGCTAAATGTACTATTAGAGATAAGTTTATTTTTTAGTATAAGATGTGGTGGATATAAAATTGGCTAGTTAGTAGGGATTGTCGTTTGAATGTATGGAGTGTGGGGGAAGGATGAGTATAAATGTATTGTGATAGTGGATGGTGGTATTAGTTTAAAGGTTGATGTATTAGTATAGGTGTGGCTGGATTGTGTGAATGAGTAGTGGTTAAAAGCTGACGTAAACAAGTAGTGTGGTGTTATAATGATGAGTGAAGTTCATTTTGCTCGGAAGGTGTGTTGTTTAGTGTAGCAGTGAATGGGCTATAATAAGAAGAGTGTATTAAGTTTCAAATATTCAGATGTCTTGATCAAACGTATGAATGTTAAAGGTGATAGATGAGATAAATGAGTGATGATGAAGTTATGAATGGAGGAATGTTAATTTGATGATGTTTTATGAAATAAGTTATGTGATAAAGGAATGATGACAGAAAACAATAAGATGGAGGATTTGTTATATTATTGTGGGATTAGTTAATGGTCTGATCAAGAAACTGTTAGATTTGATTGTGTATGTTGGTTTGGATTTATATGGTGATGAAGGATTTGATTTTTAGTTTAGAATCTAACAGGTGAAATGAAGATTTGTTTATTGAACCCTCATTTCAATAATAGTTTATTCAGATGAATCTTTTTTGAATGAGCAAAAGGAATAGTTGTTAGAAAAAGATAAAAATTTTTATAGACGTCCATTTAAAATGAAAATGTGGCTGTGCCCCTATATAAGTGAATATATATTCAGCTCAAATTGTGGTATAATAGAGACGTTAATTGGCATTTATGAAGGGGGGCTTTTAGATGAAGACGAAGTCGCTTGTTAACGCGGCAATTATGCTAGCCGTTTATATGGTCTTTTTTGTTTTATATAATATTGGAGTTTTGCCGACAATCATGTCGATTTTATTACCTATTCCACTCATTGTTTATTCAGTCACGACAAATCGAGTTCGAGATGTGTTATGGTTATTGATTGGGTGCTTTATTGGAACATTTTTATTTGGCTCAGTTTATGGACTAGTTACAACCTTGAATTATGGGTTGATGGGTGCTCTGATTGGTATTGGGATTATAAAGAAATGGCCGTATTGGCAACGTCTTTTAAATGCAGCAATTGTATCAGTCATTTCGTTTCCGATTTTAACTTATGTGGTTACAGGATTAAATCTCCAAGAATCCATGGCACAAATGGCGGATGAAATGAATGGGATGCTTGAATCTATGTCAGCTTTTTTACCAGCGAATAGCGCTGAGATGCTGTTGCCAGTTCAAAATATGGTTAGTACAATGATGACGACGTTATTACCAACGATTCTTATTTTAATGGGATTAGCTTCAGCGTTTTTAAGTGATACGGTTGCAACTAGCGTTCTTAAACGTATGAATTATGAAGTTACTAGACGTGGAAGTATTCACCGTTTCCAATTAGGTGCGAAATTAGCAGTGACTTTGTTAATTAGTCAAGTGGCGATTGTATTTATTCCAAATCATGCATTAAATGTTGTATTAATGAATGTCATTATGCTTTTAAACACGTTATTCTTATTACAGGGGATTGTGGTGGCAATGTCTTATTTTAGATCTTGTAATAAGAGAGGATTTGGAACTTTTATTATTATTTTTGCGTTAATGTCTAGCTTCTCAATGTTTATTTCAGTGCTCGGGGTGATGGATGCGTTGTTCGATTACCGTGAGCGATTTGCTGTTAAAAAATCATAATGAAAGGTAGGTGGTAATGGTGAAAAAGATTAGGAAATGGTTAGAAGAATATCAAGATCATCTTGGATATCTGGTGATTTCTATTGTTTCTTTAGTAGTGACTGGAATTTATGCTTATTATCAATCTGATGTGATCTCTCTAATCATCTTCTTATATTTTGTAGGAGATGCTATCTATCGTGTGAATGCTTATTTTCACTATAAAGCCGATACGCTAAAGAAGATTGAATCCATTTCATATCGTGTCAAGCATGCAGGGGAAACGGCGTTTAATCAATTACCGATGGGGATTTTACTTTATGATGAAGCTTATGAAATTGTTTGGTTTAATGCGTATTTAAAGCGGGTTTTTAATCAAGATTTACATGATAAAGTGTTAAAGGATTTAAGTGAACAACTCTATAATCGATCGCTTGGTGATGAGGAATCATTTAAGATAACTGTTAATCAACAGACGTATCAAGTGTTACATATGAAAGATGAACGATTGATGTATTTTACAGATTATACAGAGTATACAGAGTTATCACGAAAATATGTCAATGAACAGCCGGTTGTTGGAGTTCTTGTGATGGATAATTATGACGAGGTCTTTCATAATTTAAATGAACAAGAAAAAAGTGAATTCTATGGAAAAATCATTTCGATTATTATGCAGTGGGCTGATCAGCATAAAATCTATATTCGGACGACAGCTAGTGACCGTTTTGTTTTAATGATGCCGTACGAGGTGTTACAGCAACTTCGCGAGACGAAATTTACGATTATTGATAAGGTTCGCGAAGCAGCTAAAGAAAAAGATATTATGTTAACGATTAGTATCGGGTTAGCAACTGGATACGATAGTTTTTCTGAACTTGGACAACGTGCGAATTATATGTTAGATTTAGCACTAAGCCGTGGGGGGGATCAAGTAGCGATTAAAATCGCAAGTGATGATAAGTTTTTATTCTACGGTGGAAAAACAAATCCAGTTGAGAAACGTAATCGTGTTCGTGCGCGTGTGAATGCACAAGCTTATGAGCGTTTAGTTCGTGATAGTGAACGTGTCATTATTATGGGACATCGTTATCCGGATGTGGATGCGATTGGAGCCAGTATCGGATTATTACGAATGGGAATTGCTTCAAAGAAAGAAGCTTACATTGTTTTAAAGCAGGAGGAGCTAGATAAAACAGCTAAAAATTTTGTTGATGAAATTTTAAAAGATGAAAAGTTGAAAAAGTATTTCATTTCAAGTGAAGCAGCGATTGAATTAATGACCAAAAATACGTTACTAGTAGTTGCGGATACGCAGGATCCAAAAATGGTGATAGAGCCAGCACTTTTACCGCGTGCTAAGAAAGTCGCTGTCTTTGATCATCATCGACGAGGCGTTGATGTGATTGATTCGGTGCTTTCGTTTGCGGAGCCTTATGCCTCATCAACGGTCGAATTAGTTGTGGATATGTTCGATTACTATTCACAGAAAATTAAAATGACGCCATTAGAAGCTTCGATTATGTTAGCGGGAATTATTGTTGATACGCGTCGATTCTCGTATCATACGGGACGACGAACGTATGAAACGGCCGCTATTTTAAAACAAAAAGGAGCGGAAGAGAAGTTAGTTCAGCAATTGCTCCGAACGCCGCTTGAGAATTATTATAGTAAGGCACATCTCATTGAACGAGCAGAAATCTTTAAAGATGAGTTTATTATTGCTTGTGCAGATGATGAGATGGTGCTTGAAAAAGTTCAAATTGCTCAAACAGCCGACGAGTTGTTAAATGTTCAAAATATTAAGGCTTCATTCGTAATCTCACGTATTGATGAGCAGTACATTGGAATTAGTGCTCGTTCACTAGGTGATGTGAATGTTCAAGTGTTAATGGAACAACTGGGTGGTGGTGGGCATTTAAATAATGCAGCAACACAAATGCGTAGTAGCAGTACACAAGATGCTGTTTTACAATTAAAAGAAGTTATTGTTAAAGAGTTAGAAGAAAGTGGTGAGTCTAAATGAAAGTAATTATGTTAGAAGATGTTAAAGGTAAAGGTAAAAAAGGTGAAGTTAAAGATTTTCCAAATGGTTTTGCGAACTTCTTAATTAAACAAAATAAAGCGATGGATGCAACGCCAGGAAATATGAATAAATTAAAAGCTCAACAAGCGGAAGAAGAAAAACAAGCCGAGTTACGCTTAGAAGAAGCCAAAAAGTTAAAAGCTGATTTAGAACAAAAAACAGTGATTGTTAAAGTAAAATCAGGAGATAACGGGCGTGTGTTTGGTTCAGTTAGCACAAAAGCAATTGCTGAAGAGTTCCAAAAACAATTCGGAATCAAATTAGATAAACGTAAAATGGATTTAGAAGAACCAATCCGTGGATTAGGAATGGCACGTGTTCCAATTCATTTACATCCAGAAGTAGTCGCAACTATTTCAGTTCAAATCAAAGAAAAATAAGAGGTTATGATAGATTAACGTTAGAAAGTTGGGTATCCCATGTTAGAATCGCCAAATCGTCAGATGCCTCATAGCACCGATGCTGAACAAGCTATTCTTGGGGCCATGTTGCTCGATGAAAAGGTGTGTGAGGATGTCAAACTCAAATTACAGCCAGATGATTTTTATCATCATCGTCATCGCATTATTTATGAAACGATGCTGATCCTATTGGACCAAAATATTGGGGTCGATGTGACAACAGTTACAGCGTATCTTCAAGATCATAAACGTATTGCTGAAATTGGTGGTGTGGAGTACATCTTAACGATTTACGAAAGTGTCGCAACGACAGCACATACAGAGCATTATGTCGAGATTGTTTTAGAAAAATCAATTTCACGTTTAATCATTAATCGTGCTCAAAGTCTAATTGAGCAAGGATATGATCCAGAGACATCAACTCAAGATTTAATTGATACGGCTGAGCAACAATTCTCAGGCTTAGCTCGATTAAATCAAGGGTCTGATTTTAAACAAATCGATAATGTCATCATTGACTTTATTAAAAACGTTGAGCGTTTATCTCAATCAACAGGTGAAGTAACTGGATTAACAACTGGATTTACCGCACTTGATAATATGACTTCGGGTCTTCAAAATAACGACTTAATTATCGTTGCTGCCCGTCCTGCGATGGGGAAAACCGCATTTGCCTTAAATATTGCGCAAAACGTGGCCAAGCTAAATCATGTGAATGTTGCCATTTTCAGCTTAGAGATGGGGGCCGATCAGCTCGTATCCCGTTTAGTTAGTGCCGAAGGACGAATTGAAGCGCATCGTTTAAAAACTGGGAATTTAGAAGGGGCGGATTGGCGTTCATTGAAAATTGCCACCGATGTATTAAGTAATCTAGGCATTTATATCGATGATACACCTGGTATTCGTGTTGGAGAATTACGAGCAAAATGTCGACAACTTCATCAACAAAAAGGTCTTGGATTAGTAATGATCGACTACTTACAGTTACTTTCTGGTAGCAAGGCTAACGGTGGGAATCGTCAACAAGAAGTCTCTGAAATTTCACGTATGTTAAAAGAGATGGCACGTGAGTTGAAAATCCCGGTTATTGCTTTATCACAGTTATCACGTCAGGTTGAAAATCGTGAAGATAAGCGACCAATGATGTCAGATTTACGTGAATCGGGAAGTATCGAGCAGGATGCGGATATCGTTACTTTCTTATATCGTGAAGATTACTATAAAAAGGATCCGGAATTAAACGATAATATCGTTGAAGTTATTTTCGCGAAGCACCGTAGTGGGGCTGTCGGGACAGTTAAGTTAGCCTTTAGAAAAGAAATCAGCCGATTCGAAAATCTGGTTAATGTTCCAGAGTCAGCTCACATCCCAGACGTTTAGTAAAAAACATCTAAGTTTAAGATGCGTTTTACATAAAACACATTTTGACGATACGTTTGACTTATATTATAATTAGGAATGAACAATTAGAGGAGGATTCGACTATGTTTGAACGTTTAGAGGCAATCTTAGAGCGTTATGAAAAAATTAACGAAATGATGGCTGATCCTGCAATCGTTACTGATATTAAAAAATTAACTGAATTATCAAAAGAACAACGTGGTCTTGAAGAGACAGTTAATGTGTATACTGAATATAAAGAAATTGCAGCTTCAATTGAAGATTTAAAAGAAATGGCAAAAGACTCTGATCCAGAAATTAGTGAAATGGCTGAAATGGAATTAGAAGAGTTAAAACCACGCCTTCCAGAATTAGAAGAGCGTTTAGAAATCTTATTAATTCCTAAAGATCCAAACGATGAGAAAAACGTAATCGTTGAGATCCGTGGAGCTGCGGGTGGAGATGAAGCAAATATCTTCGCATCAGACTTATACCGTATGTATACAAAATATGCTGAGGTAAAAGGATGGAAAATTCAAGTCATGAACGTGGACTACTCTGAATCTGGAGGGATGTCACAAGTTGAGTTCATGATCTCGGGTGAAAGTGTATACTCTCACATGAAATATGAATCAGGAGCACACCGTGTACAGCGTGTCCCTGCCACTGAATCTCAAGGACGTATCCACACATCAACAGCAACTGTTTTAGTTATGCCAGAGGCTGAAGATGTAGATATCGAAGTAAGTATGAATGATATCCGTGTTGATACTTTCTGTTCATCAGGACCTGGAGGACAGTCAGTAAATACAACTAAATCAGCGGTACGTTTAACTCACGTTCCAACTGGAATCGTTGTATCATGTCAGGACGGAAAATCACAACACGAAAATAAAGCCAATGCCTTAAAAGTATTAAAAGCTCGTATCTATGATTCAATCTTACAAGAGCGTTTAGAGGCTGAAGGTGAAGAACGTCGTTCTAAAATCGGAACAGGTGAACGTTCAGAAAAAATCCGTACTTACAACTATCCACAAAACCGTGTCACTGACCACCGTATTGGATTCACTATCCAACAGTTAGACCGCGTTATGGAAGGTAAATTAGAGCCAGTTGTTGAAGCTTTAATTACAGAAGAACAAAAACGTAAATTAGCTGCTCAAGATTAATGACATTAAATAAAAAATCTAACTTCATTTTGAAGTTAGATTTTTTATTTATTCTCTACTTTATGGTTATCCTAAAATTCATTTATATAAGTCTAGAAATAGAAAAAAGCGCCCGGGGGGAGGGGCGCTTTTTTAAAAATTAGGAGAAACTGTAAAGGGGGGGAACCTTTACAGCCTTAATTGTGATGACAATTCAATGGGGGGATTGAACTGTCATCTTCCCTCGAGTCTCTCTTTTTGGGGGGATGAGAGTAGGCTCAGAAAAAGTCTTTGCCATAATCGAGGGATTAAAGTATTAAATACTTTGGGAGAGAATTATAAGGAGAGAGTATGAAAAATAAAACTTTAAAAATTGGGGAGAGAAATGAGTAATGAAATAAAGTTTTATATGGGGGGGAAGAGTATGCCCGTAAGTTCTCGTCTTACGGACAATTATATTATGAACCAGTACTATGAATTTTAAACGTAATTTATGTAAAAAAGTTAAGATTATTTATTATAAAAGTCGTATGAACTAAATTGTGGTGTGAGTTTTACACTTAACTACTGATTTCCTTGCTACATCTAATTCTAATATATGTATCATATCCTAAATGGTTCCATGAAAGATTGGATATCTTCCATAATAGAATGAAGGTGCATCTTTATTATAGGAGAGAGTTATATCATTAGGATTCATATTCTTCAGAGTGAGTGTATGCTTTCATATCTAATAATCCAAGATAAGTTGTAAAAAATTTTATTTGCATGTTTTAGCATTTTAGAGTAAAATGATGGTTGATTTTAAGAAGACGGTGATAAAGATGAAAACAATGCGTGAATTGTTAAAATGGGCTGAAGATTACGCCCTTGAAAATGGAAAAGAAGATTCGGCTGTTAAATTATTATTAATGCATGTAACTGGGAAAGAAAGTTATGAAATTTTAGCCGATATGAATATGCAAGTACCAGCGGAACAAGTTGAAGAATTTGAGCGCTGTGTTAAAACATACGTTGAACAAAATATTCCTGTTCAACACATTATGGGATACGAAACATTCTTTGGACATAAATTTATTGTCAATGATGATGTCTTAATCCCACGCTTTGAAACAGAAGAATTAGTGGCTAATGTCTTATCAACTTATGATGATGTATTTGATGGTGCCCCTGTTAAGGTCGTCGATGTAGGAACAGGAAGTGGAGCGATTGGTGTTACTTTAGCAGTTGAAGAATCGAATATGGAAGTAACGGTGACTGAATTATCAGAGGCCGCTTTAGAAGTTGCGAAACAAAATGCTTCTAATTTAGGAGCAAATGTAACATTCTATCAAGGAGATATGTTACAACCATTAATTGAACGCGGATTAAAGTTTGATATCCTAGTATCAAATCCTCCATACATTCCATTAACTGAAAATGTCGATCCACTTGTTAAAGATAATGAACCACACTTAGCGTTATTTGGTGGAGAAGATGGATTAAAATTCTATCGTCAAATTTTAAAAGATGCTCATAAAGTTGTAAATGAGAAAAATATTATTGCATTTGAACATGCATATAACCATAAAGAAGCAATGGCGGAATTAGTGAAGCAACATTTCCCTAACTCTAAGTTTGAAACATTAAAAGACTTAAATGGAAAAGATCGTATGACTATTATCATTAATAACTAAGATTTAGCCTAGAAATGTGAAATACATTTGGGTTTCTATATAGAAAATTAATTTCCTTTTAGGGAAGGATAAGAGAAAGGGGATGTCCTATGACATCCTTCTTTTTATAGAAAGGATTTGTAAATGCATGATTTATCAAAGTCATCAATTAAGTGAAGCATTAGCGATGATTACCCAAGAAGATGTGATTGTTTTTCCAACGGATACAGTCTATGGAATAGGAGCTAGTATTCATTCACCAAATGCTTTAGATAAAATTTTTGAAATTAAAAATCGCCCAACAGAAAAGTCTTTAATTGTTTTATGCGCAAATGAAGAACAGTTAGAGAAAATTGTAGGTCCGTTATCAGTAGAAGTTAAAAAGTTGATTGATGCGTTTTTACCTGGAGGATTAACGTTAATCTTAAATTGTTATATGCCTTTATCTAATGAGATTACGCGTGGAAAACAGACAATTGGAGTTAGAATTCCTGATCATCCATTAGCTTTAAAGTTATTAAGTGAATTAGGTCCATTGGCAACAACAAGTGCCAATGTTTCAGGTGAAGTAAGCCCAACAAGGGTAGATGTGGATAATCCAGTTATTCATCGTGTGGATTATGTCTTTGATGATGGAGAAACGAAAGCACAAATTCCCTCAACTATTTTAGATTGCACGACGAGTGAATTTAAAATTTTACGAGAAGGAGCTATTTCATTAGAAGAAATTCAAAAAGTTTTACATAAAAAATAATTTTTGTGAAATACTACGTATAATTTTTTGGAAACTGTCCATAATGAGGTATCAGGTGAAAGGGATGGTGTTTAGAATGAATCAGAAATCAACAATTATCGTAGTATTAACATTAATTATGATGGTAACAGTTTATCAAATCGGGAAAGCAGAACCTCAATCAGATCAGGCACAAGTCGTTGTGAATGATACAGCCATTCGTATTCGTATTATTCCAAATTCAAATAAATATGAAGATCAACAAGCTAAGAAAATGGTTCGTTATGCAATCGATGAATATTTAGCAGCTAATAAATCTGCTTTTGAAACGATTAATTCAACTCGTGAATTTATTATGCAAAATATCGGTGAAATTGAAGATACAGTCGCACATGTCTTAGATACGATTAATTATGAGACAGGTTTTGAAGTGAGCTATGGGGCGCATTTATTCCCAGAAAAACAATACAATGGTGAAACATATGAAGCGGGATATTATGAGAGCTTAGTTATCACAATTGGTGAAGGAATGGGGAATAACTGGTGGTGCTTTATGAATCCAGATCTTTGTTTAGGACCAAGTGCAACATCTAATGAATCAGAAGATTCAAGTGAGTGGAACGCACAATATAATGCAATGGAAAGTACACAAGAAGCGTTCCAAGAAAAAAAATTCAAATCGTATATTGGTGAAGTTGTAGATACTTTGTTTGGTACAAAAGAAACAGAAGCTTATGTAATATCAGATGATTTAGCAAAATCAAATTGGTATTTATATGAGGATGAGTATTAATTAGTCATCACCATCCTCCTTTCCGTCCTTTTATTTTAAAATCTTATAATCATATTTTATTCCCCTTTAACATATACATGACGTTGAAGGGGGATTTTTATGATGACTGATAAAGAAGTAAAACGTTATGAAGCAATTGATTATGACCTTGTTCTAGAATTTATGAAGAAAGTGACGACACTTGAAACAGTTAATCCACAGATTATTGAGCAATCCATCCTCATTAAACAGTTTGATAAAGTATCAGGAATGGTCTCATTTGAGGCTTTTGATCAAGTTGGGATTATTCGTTATTTTATTTATGACCAAAACATTGTTCCAGATTTATTAGTGAATATGTTTTTTGAATTGTATCGATCAGCTAAAGAAAAAGAGATTAATCAATTAGTCGCTATCACTTCTCATCCATATGCGCGTCAATTATTTGGATTACTAGGATTTGTGGAAATGAAGAAAACATCCAATCTAAATATTCCAGAGTTATTAAAATTAGAGGATGTTCAACTGATGAGTATCAAATTTTAATAGTAGATAATAAATTTTGGTAAAATATAGATTGTTTTATATAAGGAAGAACTAAAATTGGTTTTAATTACCGATAATTAGTTCTTTTTTTATTTAAAATTTGGAGTAAAGTTAATAGATGAGAAATTACATGGGATTTTTTTACACCTTTAATGCAAAAGTTTAGAAAAAAATATGTTATAATAAAAAAGATAGAATTATTTTACAGAATAAAAGGAGCGTTATTCATGAAAGTAGCTATTGCATGTGACCATGGTGGATTTGAATTAAAACAAGAAATCTTAGGTTTACTCAAAGACATGAATGTTGAATTCGAAGATTTCGGAAGTTATGATAGTTGTGCAGTTGATTATCCAGATTATGCATTTAAAGTATCAGAGTCTGTAGCCGCGGGGCAATTTGATCGCGGTATTTTAATCTGCGGAACTGGAATTGGAATTAGTATTGCTGCCAACAAAGTAAAAGGGATTCGTTGTGCATTAGTTCATGACTTATTCTCTGCAAAAGCAACAAGAGAGCATAATGATTCAAATGTTTTAGCTATGGGTGGACGTGTCATTGGTCCAGGATTAGCACGTGAGATTGTATCAGTTTGGTTAACGACTGAGTTTATGGGGGCACACCACACTGCTCGTATCGAAAAAATCTCGAAGTATGAAAACGCTTAAGGGATCCTGTGCTTAGGATTTCTTTTTTATTTCATAGATACTTGAAAAAAGTAAATAATTAAAGTGTGTGAAAATAAAAGTGATGTTTTTATTTTTAGACTCTTGAAGTTCTTGGTATTTTTTCTGCGGAGTATACATTGAAATGAAAGTAAAAAAGTTGTAGAATTACTAATTGAATTATATAAAAATATAAGGTGTATGAGGTGACCGATGTGGTTAAAGTTAATATTTTAGATCATCCATTAATTCAGCATAAGTTGACACAAATTCGTCAGAAAGATACATCTACGACGCAATTTCGTCAAATGATTAATGAGATTGGTGGATTAATGGTGTATGAAATTACACGCGATTTACCATTAGAACAAATCGAAATTGAAACACCAGTTGCTAAAACAAAAGCAAATGTAATTGCAGGTAAGAAAATGGTTGTTGTTCCAATTTTACGTGCAGGATTAGGAATGGTTGATGGTATCTTACAAATGATTCCTTCAGCTCGTATTGGACACATTGGAATCTTCCGTGATGAGGAAACATTACAACCTGTTGAATACTTTGCTAAGTTCCCAGAAGAATTAGATCAACGTGATATTTTTATCGTTGACCCGATGTTAGCAACAGGGGGATCTGCTATTGCTGCTATCAATTCAATTAAACAACGTGGCGCTAAAAATATTAAGCTAGTTTGCTTAGTAGGAGCTCCTGAAGGAGTTAAAGCAATTAATGAAGCTCATCCCGATGTAACAGTTTACTTAGCATCATTAGATGAAAAATTAAATGAAAAAGGTTATATCGTTCCAGGTTTAGGAGATGCTGGTGACCGTATCTTTGGAACAAAATAATGAGTCAGCCACATAAAGTTGTTAAAGCCATGAAGTGGATGTCACTTCTTTCTCAAATAGGGATCACCATGATTGCCAATATATTTGTTGGATTATTTATTGGAAAGTATCTCGATCAATGGTTAAACACATCTCCGTTATTTTTACTGTTATTTGTATTTATCGGAGTTTTTAGTGGCATTAAAAGTGTCTATCTGTTAATAATTAAAATAGATAAGAGGGATAAGTCTTGAGTCAATTACAAAATGATCCAATTCGTGTCATTCCTAAACGAGTAATTCAGTTAGCATTAGTATTTACGTTTTTTATTGCCGTGATTACAATGGTATTCAAATTACCAATAGTTAATGTTTTAATTGGATATTGGTTAGGAGTTGTAGTAAATTTAATTAACTTCCGACTTATTGTTATCGGAACAAAGAATGCTCTTGAACAACAAGAAAAAGGTGCTAAATCAACGATGAAGACAAACTTATTGCTTCGTTTAGTGATTTATGCCGGAGCTCTTGTTGCAACAGTTCTTTTATTAGGAACACCAGCATTCGTTGCAGCCTTCATCGGTATTTCGATGGTAAGATTTGCGATTCAAACTGATGGTTTCTTTACGTTTGGTTATGGAAAAAACAAAAAGTAATCGTCGTTGAATATATATAGCTAATTAGAACGTATGATTCGATCTATTTTAGCCACCGATTATCATAATCGGATTAACAAGAAAATATGGAGTCACCTTCAGCAAAGGAATCTCTAAGAAAGGAGGTTAAGAATGAGTCCACTACTGATGAATATCTTCATAGGAGATAAAGAGGGAAACACAATTGTTAACCCAACGGTGTTTAACTCGGTTGTTTTAGTTCTTGTGCTATGTGTGTTCTTTATTATTTGTGGGAATGCCGTTAAAAAGGCTGATCCATCTAAACCATCAAAAGGTATTGTCTTGTTCCTAGAGATTTTAGTGACAGGTATTGAAGGATTAGTTGAGCAAACAATGGGTGTTAAGCACTTAAATTTTGCACCATTCATTGGGACATTAACAGCATATTTAATCTGTGCCAACTTATTAGGGTTACTAGGATTAAGTGCACCAACATCTGATTACAACGTTACATTAGCCTTAGCGGTTATTACGATTGTTGTCATGATCGGATCAGGGATTAAAGCAAAAGGAATCGGAGGGTACTTATACGATACGTACCTTGGAGACTTCCCATTCTTATTACCTTTAAATATTACCGGAGAGCTTGCGAAACCAATCTCGTTATCTTTCCGTTTATTCGGTAATATTTTAAGTGGTGGTATCATTATGTCGCTTATTTATCAAGCGCTTGGATGGTTCTCGCCATTGATCGCACCGGCTTTACATGGATATTTCGATATCTTCTCTGGTGTTATCCAAACATTAATCTTCATCATGTTAACTATGATTTGGTCTCAAGGAGCAATGGAGTAGTTAACAACAAAAAACTAAGGAAAATAAATGTTAAATCAGGAGGAATTAAATTATGTTTTTACAAACAGTTGCATCTTCAATTTCAAGTGAAGCATTCGTATTAGGTATGTCAGCAGTTGGTGCTGGATTAGCGGTATGTTCAGGTATCGGTACAGGGATCGGGCAAGGTAACGCGGCTGGTCAAGCTGCAGCAGCAGTAGGTCGTCAACCAGAAGCAAAAGGTGACGTAATGCAAATGATGATCTTAGGGCAAGCGATCGCCGAAACATCAGCGATCTACGGATTCGTAGTTGCCATCATCTTATTATTCATCAACCCACTTGTTAGCTCATTATAATTCGTAGTACTGTAAGCAGTTATTATACGTAGTTATATTAAAGACAGATAAGAAAGGGGGCAACCTACTTGCAAATCTATATCATGCCAGACTTAGTCAATTTTACGTTACAAATTTTATCGACTTTAGTCTTATTCTTAGTGATTAAACGTTTTGCATGGGCTCCTATGAAAGAATTCTTACGTAAGCGTCAAGAATTAGTTTCTCAAGAGATTAACCATGCAGAAATGTTAAAAGCTGATGCGATGGCTTTAAAACAGTCTGCTGAAGCACAAGTGCAAGTTGCACGCGACGAAGCACGTGAGATTGTTGAAAACTCTAAAAAACAAGCACAACATATGCATGATGAAATCGTGTCTAATGCTCGTAAAGAAGCTCAACAAAAATTATCTAAAGCAGCAGCAGATATTGAGCAAGAACGCAAAGCAGTTTATGCTCAAATTCGTTCAGATATCGTAGAATTAGCTGTATCTTCAGCTGAGAAAATGATTGAAAAAGAAATCGATGCTAATGTTCATAACGAATTATTTGATCAATTCATTGCTAAAGTAGGTGGAAGCCATGAGTAAAATCGCTTCTACTTATGCTCAAGCATTATTTGATGCAGCGCTTGAGTCAAATGTTTTAGAAGACATTAAAAATGATTTCAATGTTATTCGCTCTGTTATGAAAGAGCAGCCACAATTTATGGAGATTTTAACGCTTCCTAAATTAGATAAAAATGATAAAAAAGAGTTAATTAAAACAATTTTCTCTAAAGATGCATCACAAATTTTAGTTAATTTTTTAATGGTTTTAATTGATAAAGATCGTATTAATTTATTAACTGAAATTATGATTGCTTATAACGAATTAGTGAATCAACATTTTGGCATTCTTGAAGGAACTGTATATAGCGCAGTTGCTTTAAGTGAAGGTCAGTTAACAGAGTTAACGTATGCATTCACGAAAAAGTTAAATCAAAAAGTTAAACTTAATGTTGAAATTGATCCATCATTATTAGGTGGATATAAAGTTAATTTAGGTAATGTTGTATATGATAACTCAATCAAATTACAATTAAAGAACTTAAAAAATAACTTATTAAATGTTGAGTTAAAATAGAATAGAGGTGAGCATTGGTGGCCATCAGACCAGAAGAAATTAGTGCAATTTTGCGCGATCAAATTAAAAACTATGAGCAAGTATTAGATGTAACTGAAACTGGGACAGTTTTAACAGTTGGGGACGGAATCGCTCGTGTTCACGGACTTCAAAATGTTATGTCTGGTGAAATTATTGAATTCGCCTCAGGTGCTGTAGGGATGGCACAAAACCTTGAAGAAGATAACGTTGGGGTTATCATCTTAGGTGAGTACCGTTCAATCAGTGAAGGTGACGAAGTTAAACGTACAGGACGCATCATGTCAGTTCCAGTTGGGGACGCTTTAATTGGACGTGTTGTTGATGCCTTAGGAAATCCAATCGATGGTTTAGGACCAATCGAAACAGATAAATTCCGTCCAACAGAAGTAAAAGCAACAGGAGTAATGGCTCGTAAATCTGTACATGAACCATTACAAACAGGTATCAAAGCGATTGATGCTTTAGTACCAATCGGACGTGGTCAACGTGAGTTAATTATCGGTGACCGTCAAACAGGTAAAACTGCAATCGCCGTTGATACAATCTTAAACCAAAAAGGTAAAGATGTTATCTGTATTTACGTTGCAATTGGACAAAAAGAATCTACTGTTAACTCAGTAGTTGAAACGTTAAAGAAACATGATGCGATGGATTATACAATCGTTGTATCTGCAGCAGCATCTTCTCCATCTCCAATGTTATATATTGCCCCATATTCAGGTGTAACAATGGCAGAGGAATTCATGTACCAAGGAAAACACGTATTAATTGTCTATGATGATTTATCAAAACAAGCAGCTGCTTACCGTGAATTATCATTATTATTACGCCGCCCACCAGGTCGTGAAGCATATCCAGGGGATGTATTCTACTTACATTCACGCTTATTAGAGCGTGCAGCGAAGTTAAACGATGAATTAGGAGCAGGATCAATTACTGCGTTACCATTCATTGAAACTCAAGCAGGTGACTTATCTGCATACGTTGCAACAAACGTAATTTCAATCACAGATGGACAAATCTTCTTAAAATCAGATTACTTCCACTCTGGTATCCGTCCAGCAGTTGACGCCGGATTATCAGTATCACGTGTAGGGGGATCTGCTCAAATCAAAGCAATGAAAAAAGTTGCGGGGACATTACGTCTTGATTTAGCTTCTTACTACGAGTTACAAGCATTCGCTCAATTCGGATCTGATTTAGATGAAGCAACTCGTGCTAAACTTGCTCGTGGGGAACGTACAATTGAAGTATTAAAACAAGGTGTTCATCAACCAATCGCTGTTGAGAAACAAGTATGTATCCTTTATGCTTTAGTTAACGGATTCTTAGATAGTATTGAATTATCTGATATTAGTCGTTTTGAAAAAGAATTATATACATTCTTAGAAAATGAACGTCCACAAATCTTATCTCACATTCGTGATACAAAAGATTTACCAGACACTGACTTATTAAACGAAGCACTTGAGAGCTTTAAAGCCGTTTTTAACTAATAGAAGGGCGGTGAACAAGTATGGCTCAGTCAATGCGCGACATTAAAGATAAAATTACTTCGACTCAAAGTACGAGTCAAATTACAAAAGCCATGCAAATGGTTTCAGCTGCAAAATTAACAAAATCTGAAGCTAAAACTAAAAACTATCACCATTATATGCAAACACTTGAAGATATGGTTCGTAACATTTCTAGTACATCTAGTATGGGACACCATCCATTCTTCAAATCAAAACGCGAATCAAAATGTACAGGATACTTAGTTATCACATCTGATCGTGGTTTAGCAGGTGGCTATAACGGAAATGTTTTAAAGTTATTACAGCATGAAGTTAACTCTCTAACGAAAGATCAATATAAAATTTATATGATCGGTAGTAAAGGATTTGATTATGCAAAACGTGCTGATTTAACGATTGAAAATGAATTTGTTTTTGTTCCAGATGACATCATATATCAAGACATTAAACCTGTTGTTGATAAAGTAATCGGTGATTATATGGATGGTGCTTTAAGTGAAGTAGTTATTATTTATAATAACTATATCTCTAAAATCGCTCAAGAACCGACTACAAAACAAATTTTACCTTTAGTACCAAAGAAAGCTGAAAAGGCAACGGCTCAGTATTCATTTGAACCTAAAGAGGAAGATGTAATTAATGCTATTTTACCTAAATACTTAGAAGGTACAATTTATGGGGTAGCAATTACAGCTAAGCTTTCAGAACATGCATCTCGTATGAATGCGATGCAAAATGCAACAGATAATGCATTAGAAATTATTCAAGACTTACAGTTAGTTTACAATAGAGCAAGGCAAGCAGCAATTACGCAAGAAATCACAGAGATTGTTGGTGGAGCTTCAGCCTTAGAATAAAAGGAGGTCATCATAAATGGCAACAGGTCATATTGTAGCCGTAATCGGACCAGTAGTAGACGTGAAGTTTGACTTAGATCATCTTCCTGCTATTTACAATGCCTTAACTGTTGATTATGAAGTTGGTGGGGAACGTAAATCATTAACACTTGAAGTTGCAGTGCAACTTGGTGATGGTGTTGTACGTACTGTCGCAATGGATGCAACAGATGGGTTAGTCCGCGGATTAGAAGTTGTCGATACAGGAAGCGCAATTAGCGTTCCAGTAGGAGAGGTAACTTTAGGACGTATTTTTAACGTATTAGGTCAACCAGTAGATAACAAAGGAGCAGTATCAGCTGACGCTCCTCATGAAGGAATTCATAAAGAAGCTCCTAAGTTCGATGAATTATCTACCACAGTTGAAATTCTTGAAACAGGAATCAAAGTCGTAGACTTATTAGCACCTTATATCAAAGGTGGTAAGATCGGTTTATTCGGTGGTGCCGGAGTAGGTAAAACTGTATTAATCCAAGAGTTAATCAACAACATCGCTCAAGAGCATGGTGGGATTTCGGTATTCGCCGGTGTAGGGGAACGTACTCGTGAAGGGAACGACTTATACCATGAAATGACTGAATCAGGAGTAATTAACAAAACTGCCATGGTATTCGGACAAATGAACGAGCCACCTGGTGCACGTTTACGTGTTGCCTTAACAGGTTTAACGATGGCTGAATACTTCCGTGATGAAATGAAACAAGACGTATTATTATTTATTGATAATATTTTCCGTTTCACTCAAGCAGGTTCTGAGGTTTCTGCCTTATTAGGACGTATGCCATCAGCGGTAGGGTACCAACCAACATTAGCAACTGAGATGGGACAGTTACAGGAACGTATTACTTCGACTAAGCAAGGATCAATCACATCAATCCAAGCTGTATACGTACCTGCAGATGACTATACTGACCCTGCACCAGCTACAACATTCGCCCACTTAGATGCAACAACAAACTTAGAGCGTCGTATTGCGGCAATGGGTATCTATCCAGCAGTAGACCCATTAGCATCAACATCACGTGCGTTATCACCAGATATCGTTGGACAAGAACACTACGATGTAGCTCGTCGTGTCCAAATGATGTTACAACGTTACCGTGAATTACAAGATATCATCGCTATCTTAGGTATGGATGAGTTAAGTGACGAAGATAAAAAAGTAGTACACCGTGCTCGTCGTATCCAATTATTCTTATCACAAAGTTTCCACGTTGCAGAACAGTTCACAGGATTAAAAGGTGCTTACGTACCAGTTGCTGAAACAGTTCGTGCATTCAAAGAAATCCTTGATGGAAAACATGATGATTTACCAGAAGAAGCATTCCGCTTAGTTGGAACAATCGAACAAGCTATCGAAAAAGCTAATAAGATGAAATAGTGTGAGGTGGTACCGTGTCAGTGATGACTATTCGCGTAGTAACACCAGATAAACTTGTATTCGATGGAGAAGCAGAACGCGTCTTCGCTCGTGGGATTGACGGAGATTTTGCTGTTTTACACAATCATATTCCAATGATGACACCATTAGGTGTTGGAGAGTTACGTATCGATATGAATGGGGAAAGCTCATACATTGCTGTTGATAATGGAATTTTTGAGGTTTCAAATAACCACATTAACGTTTTATCAAATGATGCAATGATGGCTGAAGACATTGATGTTGCACGTGCTAAAATGGAGCTTGAGCGTAGTGAACGTCAAAAACAAAACGCTAAAACCCGTGAAGATTTAATTAAATCTGAAATGGAAATTGCGAAACTTCTCAACCAAATACGAGTTGGTGAAAAAAGAATCTCTGAATAAAAAGAGGCCGATATGGCCTCTTTTTTTATAGGAATTCTTATTATTTTCTTATTTGTTATCAAAGGTGTCTTGTCACCTATTGTATCAAAAACAAAAATACCTCTTATTTTATAATGTTACCTATTTCTTATTTTTATCTAACAAAGATACAACAAAGATTTCATGACCAGCACAAGAAGGTGCTTATTACTATACGCCAGCTTTCTTTACAGATAAATACTCTATGAGTCAAGTTCGTACGGAAATTGGAGTAGCTGTTGAAAATGATATTCTTGGAGATCAGAACCAGAAGTTGCTTCAGAAAATCTACTTAACTTATTCAAATAATAAATAAATCCGTGTAAAATAAAACCTATGAATGATTTATAGGTTTTATTTTTTAGGAGGGATGACAATGAATATTCAAGCGTATTTCATGATTATTTGGTATATTTTAATGTTACCTATTGTGTTTAAAGTTTTAATGTCGTTAAGATTAGAACAACTTTTTAAAAAAGGAACAGGTCGTCAGGAAATCATTCTTTTATATATGATTTTAACAGTTAGTATTAGTAAGCTGTTTTTAGGATATTTTACCGATATCTTTTCTTTAATTAAACAAATCTTTTAGTTAATAGTCATATCACTTTATCTTGTGCATACCTTTGAATAGGATGTATTTTTAGAAAAGATAGGTGATATCGTGAAAAAAATTGCAGTAGGATTTGTAATCTTTATCGTAACTTTGATTTGTATTCCACTTTCATTTCAAGTCATTTACCAAGCACAAAGTCCAGAAACGGATTTTAATCCCCCTCAATCTTTGGCTATTACAAAAGAACAAAACGAAGAAGAAAATCAAGAAGAAGAGGGGACGAATGAACAGATAGTGACTGTTTTTAGGGAAGCAAAAAATGAATCCATTGAACTTCCTTTAGAAACATATTTAATTGGAGTTGTTTCAGGTGAAATGCCAGCTTTATATGATCTTGAGGCACTTAAGGCGCAGGCCGTAGCGGCTAGAACTTATACGATTCAATTATTAGAATCACAAGATGCTATTCATGATACGGTCAAGCATCAAGTTTACTTAGACAATGAACAACTCAAAGAGAAGTGGCAGGATAAATTTGATGAGTATTATGGAAAAGTTTCACAAGCTGTTCAGGAGACAGCAGGAGAGATTATTACATATCAAGATGAATTAATTAAGCCATTTTATTTCTCGATTAGTAATGGCTATACAGAAAATTCAGAAGATTACTGGTCAACATCGTATCCCTATTTAAAAAGCGTCAATAGTGAATGGGATAAAACTGCACCTAACTATGAAGTTCAAACAGAATTTACATTAGATGAGTTAAGAAATAAATTTAATAATAAAAGTTTAACAAAAGATAGCTTTGTGATCTTAAATAAAACAGAAGGAAAGAATGTGAATGAAATTTTAGTCGGTGATAAAGTTTACTCAGGACGTGAATTTCGAGAAATTCTCGGTTTAAGATCAGCGGATTTTTCACTAACATTTAATGACAATAAGGTGATTATTACGACATATGGGTATGGACATGGAGTCGGAATGAGCCAATATGGAGCTAATGAATTAGCGAAACAGGGGAAAAACTATCGAGATATCATCAATCATTATTACCAAAATGTTAATATAATTGAAAAAAATTACTAATTTTGAATAAGATAGGAAAAATGTGGTCATCATAACGGTGAGGTGATGATCATATGAAATTCAAAGAAAGAATGTCAAATCTAAAAAACAAAAAATTATTCAAAAAAATCGATCCAATTAGCTTCGCATTAGTTGTACTTCTAGGAGCATCTGCTACATTTGCAGGCGTTCAATTATGGTTAACTGGAATGAACGGAAATCAAACAGTATCTAATCCAGCAAATGGTGATAATGATGTTGTTTATACAAATGGTGATGGAACAACAACTGTCAATAAAACAACAGATGCTAAAACAGTTGCTCTATTACAAGAAGTTATTAAATCGCCACTTGAAGGTGAGGATGTTGTAGTAGCTAAATCGTATTATGACCAAACAGCTGACACATCGATCCAAGTAAAAAGTTTATTCAACTACAAAGTAGGAGAAACAGTATATACTCGTGAATCTAAAGGTGTGAGCTTAAAAAACTCTAATAATGAAGAAGTTAGCGTTGTAGCCGCTTTATCAGGAAAAGTTCTTACTGTTAAAGATGAAGTTCTAAAAGGAACAGTTGTGACAATCGAACATCAAAATGGTGTTAAAACAGTCTATACAGGTGTTTATGATGTAGCTGTTGAAGCGGGAGCTGAAATCGAACAAGGTGATGTAATCGGTAAAACAGGACTTTCACAACTTGAACCGGATTCAGGAAACGTTGTCCACTTTGAAGTGTTAAAAGATAATGTTAAAGTAAATCCTGAAACTGTCATTGATAAAAAATTAGGTGATTTATAATAATAAAAAAGCACTAATGTAAATTAGTGCCTTTTTTTGTTGAAAAATATTTTTTCGCTTTGAAAAGATATAGTCGTACCTATATAATTGTGATAAAATATAAAATAGTGATGAATTATTTAGACATACTAATACTGAAAAATTAGTTTGGAGGAAGGAAAGTATGCTATTTTCTAAAGATATTGGAATTGACTTAGGTACTGCTAACGTATTAATATATGAAAAAGGTAAAGGAATTGTTCTAGAGGAACCATCTGTCGTTTCAATGGATGCACAAACAGGACGAATGATCGCTGCTGGTGAAGAAGCTCGTCAAATGCTTGGACGTACACCTGGAAAGATTGAAGTTGTACGCCCAATGAAAGATGGGGTTATTGCTGATATCGCAGCAACTGAAATGATGTTAAAACATTTTATCAACTCATTAAATATTAAAGGAATGCTTTCACAGCCACGTATCATGATTTGCTGTCCAACTAATATTACATTAGTTGAAAAAAATGCAATTCGTGAAGCAGCGGAAAAATGTGGAGCGCGTGAAGTTTTCATTGAAGAAGAACCAAAAATTGCAGCATTAGGGGCTGGAATGGATATTTCTAAACCATCAGGAAACATGGTTATCGATGTTGGTGGTGGAACAGCAGATATCGCCGTTTTATCATTAGGAGATATTGTTACATCAGCATCAATTAAAATTGCCGGTAACCGTTTTGACCAAGATATTGTAGATTATATCAAAACAAATTATAAATTATTAATTGGGGATCGTACAGCAGAAGAAATTAAAATTAGTGTTGCAACTGTTTATCCAGAAGGTCGCGAAGAAGAATTACAAGTTCGTGGACGTGACTTAGTATCAGGGTTACCACGCACAATTACAATTTCATCAACAGAAGTTGAAGAGTCATTACGTGAATCAGTACGCATCATTGTTCATGCAGCTAAAAATGTACTTGAACAAACTCCTCCAGAATTATCAGCTGATATCATGAACAAAGGTATCGTGTTAACTGGTGGGGGAGCATTATTACACGGATTAGACCGTTTATTAGCAGACGAATTACATGTTCCTGTCTTTGTAGCAGACAATCCATTACATTGTGTTGTTATCGGAACAGGAATCATGCTTGATCATATCGATAAAATCCGCCGTCGTTAAGACAGATAAAAAGCTTCAGACATTTGTCTGAAGCTTTTTTAATAACTTTGAAAGTTAGTGCGTCGGTTATCAACAAAATATTAGATTTTACCAACATTAAAAAATAGTTTCAAAGAAATGATGAGTAAGCAAGAAGTGATGAATACATGAGCTAATGTGTATTCAAGTGTTTAGTTTTATTTCATGAAACTAAGTGATACAATAAATATCCGATGCTATTTATAAAGGGGTGAGAATGCATGAAGCCATTAGCTGATTTAATTCGTCCGAGAACGTTAGATGAGGTTGTTGGGCAACAACATTTAATTGGTGAAAATCAAATTTTAAGAAAATTAATTGAAGTTAATCATATCCCCAATCTTATTTTTTATGGACCGAGTGGGACAGGGAAGACAACGATTGCGAATATTATTGCGAGTCTTTCAAATAAGAAAATCTATAAGTTGAATGCAACCGATGCAAAGACGGAAGATATTAAGCAGATTATTCAAAGTTTAAATACGCTAGAAGGAATGAATGGTATTTTCTTGTATTTAGATGAGATTCAGAACTTTAATAAGAAGCAACAGCAGACGTTGCTTAAATATATTGAAACTGGGCAGATTACCCTGATTACGAGTACAACAGAAAATCCTTATTTTACTATCTTTAGCGCCATTTTAAGTCGGTCTACTATTTTAGAATTTAAGCCTTTGACACCAGAAGAGATTGTAGAGGGACTCAAACGTGCAGTCGAGCTTGTAGAGTCAGAGTTTTATCTCTATCCACTGACTTATGAGGAAGAAGCATTACATTATATTGCTAATGTCGCTAACGGAGATTTGCGTCGTGCGCTTAATGCATTAGAAATTGCACTTTATCCAAACTGTCGTACAGAAGGATTCGTTTTAACCATGGAGGTTGCCCGTGAATGTACGGTGACAGCGGGCTTTTCTTATGATCGATTTGGTGACCAGCATTATGACACTTTAAGTGCGTTTCAAAAATCAATCCGCGGAAGTGATCCAGATGCAGCCATTCATTATTTAGCACGTTTAATTCAAGCCGGTGACTTAACCTCTATTTGTCGTCGTCTGTTAGTGATTGCAGCTGAGGATATTGGACTTGCCTATCCACAAGCGATTTCTATCGTTAAAAGTTGTACAGATGCAGCGATGCAACTCGGTTTTCCTGAAGCTCGTATTCCACTTGCGCAAGCCGTTATTTTACTTGCGAATAGTCCAAAATCAAATTCAGCAATTTCGGCCATTGATGAAGCCTTAGCCGACTTAAAGGTAGGTAACGTTGGTGAAATACCAAAGCACTTAAAGGATGCGCATTATGGAGGAGCAAAGAAATTAGGTCATGGCATCGAATATAAGTTTCCACATGATTATCCTAATCATTATGTTAAACAACAGTATTTACCGAATCGTTTAAAAAATAAAACTTATTATAAACCTGTTCCTAATAAAATTGAACAAGGATTTGTTGCGTATCAAAACTTCATTAAAAATAATAGTCAATAAAAAACCATTATCCATCTTTTTTGTGGATAATGGTTTTTCTTATGCTTCACGATGATAAGGGACTTCTTTAAATGATGTTTCTCCAGGGACAACATCGACTTTACCATTTGTCATATCAATAATCCAAGAGGTAAATGTCTCTTCTGAATCAACATCGATTAAGACTTCAACTGACACTTTATCCGTGTAGTGGACTTGACTGATTAAATAGTCCGTTCCTTCTAAACGACTTTGTATTGTTCCTAGTAAGTTGTAGTCTGCATTGACAAACATGGTTTTCATTGTTTTTCGTTCAATGACTCCAAGTTCTTTAATCGCTTCAGAGACGGCTTTTCCATAAGTACGGATTAAACCACCAGCACCTAATTTAATGCCACCAAAGTAGCGCGTTACAACTACCACACAGTTTTTAATGCCTTGTTTTCTTAATACTTCAAGCATCGGGACACCGGCTGTTCCACTTGGCTCACCGTCATCATTGGCTTTTTGAATTTCATTGAAATCTCCGACTTGATAAGCTGAACAGTTATGTGTAGCATTCCAATGAATTTTTTTAATTTCTTTAATAAATTCCATAGCGTCTTGATCGTTATAAACACGTTTGACATGACAAATAAAACGTGACTTATCAACAACGATTTCATGTTCACCATCTTGTGCAACCATTAAATAACGTTCCAAATGTATCACCTCAACTAGTTTGAATTAATTATAACATAAAAATTAAGCATCTTTTCTAAAACTTCATGTCTAAAGAGGTAGAGATGATTATGATTGAATTTAACTCTTAAAATGATATTCAGATTGACGAAGAGGTAAAGGTGTTTGATGTAAAAGAATCCTACCACTTATAATCAAGAGAATCTAGGTGAACAAGTTGACATTTTTCTTTTTTCCATTAAAATATAAAGAAGGTTTGAAATTGAAACTAATTTTGATAGATATTTATAAGTCATGCATTTTGGTGAATTAAAGATGTGCTATAATATTGATAGATAAAATAATGAGGTGGATTATGAAAGTCGCTATTGTAACAGACAGTCTTACAAATTTAACAGCAGCTGATTTAGACCGTTATCCAGATGTTTATTACGGGTATCTAAATGTTATCGTAAATGATAAAGCATATGCTGAACAAAAGGAAATTAATAATAAAGAATTATTTCGTATGATTGATGAAGGAGCTACCTATTCAACATCGCAACCTGCACCAGAAGAATTTGTTCAATTATATACAAAATTACTTCAAGACTATGATTATATTTTAGGGTTATTCTGTACAAATCATGTGAGTGGTACAGTTAATTCAGCACGTATTGCTAGTACGATGGTAGAAGGTGCTGAAGGACGTATTACAGTGATTGATACGAATACAGCATCGATAGGAGTAGAAAATGTTCTTTTACGTGTATGCCAACTTTTAGAAGAAGGGAAAGACGTTGAAGAGCTTATTAAAGTAGTTGAATTCTATAAAACTCATGGACCAATGTATTTATATGTAGACGATTTAAATACATTAGTACGTACAGGGCGTTTATCAAAAGCAGCAGCAAGTATCGGAAATTTATTAAATATTAAGCCGATTATCGGATTATCAGATGGTAAATTAGATGTCTTTGATAAAGTTCGTACAAAAAAGCGTGTCTTTAAATGGATTGTTGAACGTTTACGTGAAGATGTTTCAAAATCAGGAAAGCAAATTGTTCGTATTACACATGTGAATGCCGTTGAAGGTGCAAATGAATTAAAAGCGTTAATGGAAGAGGCATGTAAAGATCAAGTTGAGGTACATGTAGGAAATGAAATCGGACCAGTTATGGCGATTCACTTTGGACGTGGTGGAGTTGGAGCTTGCTGGATGCCGGATCAATATAACATTTAATAGTCATCATTTGGGAGGTAAAAGGATATGGCAAAAATAGCGATCGTATCTGATAGCACAGGATGTATTCCTGCTGAAGAATTAAAAGCGTTAGATATTCATGTAAACTATATTTCAATTGTATTTGGAACAGAGTCTTACCGTGAATTTATTGATATGACACCAGAAGAATTTATGGAGCGTTGTGAAAACTATAGTGGATTACCAACGACATCACAACCGTCACCAGGGTCAACGATGGAATTATATGAATCATTATTTGCACAAGGATATGAGGATATTATTCATATCAATATTTCAAGCCAATTAAGTGGAAGTCATCAAACAGCTAAAACATGCGCAGAAATGGTTAATCCAGAACATATTCATGTGTTTGATTCACGCACAGTTACTTATACACAAGGGATGTTTGCTGTCTATGCGGCTAAAAAAGCACAAGAAGGTGCTTCAGTACAAGAAATTCTTGATTATTTAGAAATGATGCGTGAAAATAATCAATTCTATGCTGCCATCAATGATTTAACGAATTTACGTAAAGGTGGACGTTTATCAAATGTGGAAGCTGCTTTAGGAAGCTTATTGCAAATTAAGCCAATTTGTCAAATGCAACCGGATGGGACATTACAAGCAATTGAGAAAATTCGTACCTTTAAAAAGTCATTAAAACGATTAATTGAAATTGGAAAAGAAGCAAAATTAACGGATGATTATCAATTAGTTGTTATGCATATTGGTAATGAAGAAGGAGCTAAAACAGTCCAAGCTGAATTACAAGAAGTTTACCCAAATCACGAAGTTAAGATTTATCCAATTTCATTAGTTGTTGCGGTTCATGGTGGACCAGGTGCTGTTGCCATTGGATGGGTAAAACATAAATAATAGAAATGGAATGCAATTTGCATTCCATTTTTTATGTGCGCCCGGC
>NZ_JAMQUU010000023.1:0-67083 GCF_025594975.1 Turicibacter sp. T129
ACACCAAATATTATAGAACCGAATAAATAAAAAAACGTCTACCTTTCGTAGACGTTTTTAAGATGGAACAGATAATTAAGCTTTGTTAATTGATCCGAATAATTCCATTTTTTCTTTAACTGTAGCTTTGATCGCTTCGAATCCTGGGTTTAATAATTTACGAGGGTCGAATCCTTTACCTTCTAAATCTTTTCCAGCTTCGATGTATTTACGAGTAGCTTCTTGGAATGCTAATTGGCATTCAGTGTTAACGTTGATTTTAGCAACACCTAAAGAGATTGCTTTTTTGATCATTTCTTCTGGGATTCCTGTTCCACCGTGTAATACTAATGGAGTATTTCCAGTTGAAGCGTTGATTGCTTCTAAAGCATCGAATGCTAATCCAGCCCAGTTTTCTGGGTATTTACCGTGGATATTTCCGATACCAGCAGCTAACATAGTTACTCCTAAGTCAGCGATTTGTTTACATTCAGCTGGGTCAGCAACTTCACCTTTACCAACTACACCGTCTTCTTCTCCACCGATTGATCCAACTTCAGCTTCTAAAGATAATCCTTTTTCAGCAGTTAATTTAACCATTTCAGTTGTTTTAGCGATGTTCTCTTCGATTGCATAGTGAGAACCATCGAACATGATTGAAGAGAATCCAGCTGCCATAGCGTCTAAAGCACCTTGGTAGCTTCCGTGGTCTAAGTGTAATGCAACAGGAACAGTGATGTTTAATTCTTTCATCATTCCGTTAACCATACCTACGATTGTTTCGTAACCGCACATATATTTTGCAGCACCTTCAGAAACACCTAAGATAACTGGTGAGTTGTTTTCTTGAGCAGTTAATAAGATAGCTTTAGTCCACTCTAAGTTGTTGATGTTGAATTGACCAACAGCGTATTTACCTTCATAGGCTTTTTGTAACATATCTTTAGCAGAAACTAACATGTTGTTACCTCCATTGTATTATTAAATTATTGGATTGAGAACTCTGCAAATTCTTGCTTAGTCTTCTCTTCCTCACAGTAATTATAACGGAATTTGTGAAAAAAATAAATAAAAATGTTTCATTTTCCAATTGACGAATGAAGAGAAACAATTGTCTTAAAGTCATATATTTCAGATTATTTAAATGAAAAGGCTGCCATTTGGTAGCCTTTTTGATAGGGAATTTAATTCTTACCCTGAAGTTTAACAAGACGTCTTTCAATGTAAAGTTTTAGTAAGGCGACAATCGGAACTGCTAAAATCATCCCAAAAGCACCTAAGTAATTTCCTCCAATTAAAATCGCCATGAAAATCCATACTGGCGCTAGTCCGACGCTTTCCCCAAGAATTTTAGGTTGTACAAAGTTTCCATCAATCTGTTGGTAGATAATTAATAACAGAGCACCTAAAAGTCCCAGCTTAACACTTGTAAATAATCCTAAGATGAAGGCTAAAACAGCACCAATAATAGGACCAATATACGGAATCACGTTTGTAATACCAGCGATGAATCCAATTAATAAAGCAAATGGATGCCCAATAATTAAAAGAAGAATCGTTGAAGCAATACCAACAATCAGAGCATCTAATAGTTGACCTAAAATAAAGCCGCCAAATATTTCATGGACATCCTTCAGAAATCTCTTTATTTTAAGTTTGGTATTGATTGAAAGAGTCACAGTTGCAATTTTATCAATGGCGATAAAAATGGACTCCTTATCTTTTAGAAAATAAAAAGTTAAGATGAGTGTCGCAAAAAGATTAATAAAAAAGGTAGCAACATTTGTGACCATCCCTGTTCCTGAGGCAAAAATTTTAGTTAAAAATCCACTCAAAAAGCCCGTAATATAAGTCGTTAATTGATGAATTTGATTCTCTGTAATATGAATCAATTTAAAGTAAGGTACTAACTTTGAAAGCCATTCTGTTAAAATTGTTTGAAAATTTGGAATATCTTCTCCAATAGTCAGGAGATTTTGGAATAATGGTGGTACGATAGATTTTATCAATAAAGTAATTGTTCCAAATACTATAATGACAAGGATAAGAAGGCTGATTAAGCGATAGGTCTTAGATGATAAGCTAACCTTTGTCCATCTATCCCATAGTTTTTTAAAGTAATGTTCGATAAATAATAGGGGACGATATAAAATATAAGAAATAATAAAGGCGTATATAATTGGAGAAATGACAGCTAAAAAATTAAAAAATAAATTTTTAAAAAATAGAAAGATATCGACTGAATGACGGGAGACTTGATAAACGAACAGTAAAAGGACTCCAATCATTAGCGTAATTAGACCTATATTAAGATATTTTTTATTGATTTTTAATTTATCGAACATTCAAAGGGTCACTCCTTAAACACTTGAGTATCGCTTAAACTCCTTTCTAATTAGATAGAAAGAAATGATGGCAATCATTAAATCAGTAATAGGTTGTGCTAACCAGACCCCATTTAACCCTATAAATTTGGGTAAAATTAAAATTAGTGGAATTAGTAAGATAATCTGTCTAAGAATAACAAGCCAAATCGAAAGTTTAGATTGTCCAATTGCTTGAAAGAAGTTTGGTGCGGTTGTTGTTAACGCACAAAGGGGCAGACTAAATAAGTAAAGTTTAAGTCCCTCAGTTGTAGAGGGTAGCAGTGAGTCATCTGAATTAAAGAAACGAATTAAAATGTCTGGAATTAGTTGAATTAAAATAAATCCAATCGTAAAAATAACAGTTGCTGCTAAAGTTCCTTGAATAAATGTTAATTTTACACGATCATAACGTTTCTGACCGTAGTTATAACCGATAATAGGAACTGACCCTTGATTAATTCCAACAGCAGGCATTAGGGCTAAATTTGTAATCGTTGTTACCGTCGTAAACGCACCGATCGATAAAGGTGTACCGTAATAGGCTAATGAACGATTAAATAAAACTTGAATTAAAGCTGTTATTAACTGAACAAGAGAAGTAGATAACCCAAATAGTAAGATAGGCTTGATAAGTGATAATTCAGGTTTTAAGTAAGTCCATTTTAACTTTAAATTTGACTTTCCAATACTATAGTAGTAAAAGACATAAATAAAAACAGCAAGATAGGAGAGGACGGTAGCAATAGCAGCCCCCTTAATTCCTAATCCTAGCCCAAAGATAAAGATAGGATCTAGAACAATGTTAATGACACAACTCATTATTAGAATGAGAGCTGCTCTTTTTGGGTTACCCTCTGATCGAATCGTAGCCATTAAAGAAAAACCAATAATATAGAATGGGATTCCGAGAATCATCACATTTAAATATTCTGATGCTAGTGGTAAGATGATTTTATTTGCTCCAAAGAGTTCTAGAAGTGGTGTTTTAAAGATAAAGAAGATAATCATGAGAAGTAAACTTATCATTACTCCAAGACCAGGGACTTGATTTAATATTTTTTCTGCCATTAGTTGATTTTTCTCTCCTAGTTTAATTGAAAGATTAGCAATGGCTCCATAAGTAATTAAAAGCTCACAAGCTAAAATAATCGTAATAAATGGCATCACTGTTCCGAGGCTGGTTAAAGCGAGTGACCCAATATCAGGAATGTGACCAATGAAAACACGATCAACCGTATTGTAGAGTGAAACAGTCATCATGCTGACGATGGCTGGGATACAATATTTTAGTAATAATTTGTGAATAGGGGATGTTTGTAATGAATCGTTCAAAATTAACACTCCTTGTTTAGATTAATATTGTAGACTATAATAACAAAATAAATCTTAAGGAGCGAGGACATTTGTCCAGTTTAGTTTAAGAAGGAGGCAGGACGTGTCATTATTGATGAAAGAACTCGAAACGAGTTCATTTTTAAGAGGTAAGTATGAAGTGAAATCATTTCGAAAAGAGGAGATTATTTTAAATGCAGAGGATCGGCTAGATTCGATTATTATTTTAAAGAGCGGAAAGCTGAAGACCTATTCCTTATCAGAAAATGGGGCAAAACATTTAATGCGAATTTACGAAGCAGGAGGATTGCTTGGTGATGTTGAAGTGTTCACTGATAGTGTAGTGATTTGTTTTGTAGAAGCGATGGAAGATGGGGAAATGTATGTGATTAAACGTGAGCATTTTTTGAAATGGATGGAACATGACTTCAATATTTCATTATATATTGTCAGACAATTAGCTGAAAAATTGATTAATACAGGTATTAAGATGCGATCGGCAGTTAGTTATCCATTAAAATACCAAGTCTTACTTTATATTTGGAAATATGTTAGCCAATATAAGAATAACTGTATTCCAAAAGTATTAATTGTTGAGGAATTAGGATCAAATATCCGAAGTATTAATCGCATTTTAAAACAATTAGCTGAAGAAGGAATTATTATTAATCTCAGTGGTAAGATAAAAATTGAAGATCTTAATTTAGTCTTGACGATGATGAGTCAGTACGAATTATGTTAGTCACGATAAATTTCTAGAGAGAAAATTTATCGTGACTCTATTTGGCCTTACCCTACCAGTGGAGGATAGCTAAGAGTTCGTAAACTCACTATTTAGCGTAGGGAACCCACTATCAAAGTATTTTAAGAATTAAGGGTGAATTGAGATAGATAGAGTACTTTTTACTTTGTATATATAGACAGGAAGAAAGTAGTATTTTAAGTAGGCAATTGAGTTGACAATTATTCCCCTCAAGCATATACTGATAATATGAATATATGAATAATCATTCATATGATAGATGGGAGGCGAACCTTATGGGGAACGATAGAACATTTAAATTAACTTTATCTGGTTTAGATTGTGCCAATTGTGCCAATAAAATTGAAGATCGTGTCAATCGTCTAGAATTAGTTGAAGAAGCTAATCTCAATTTTTCAACGAGTCAGTTAACAGTATTAATAAAAGAATCAGCGCTTAAAACAGATGTCATCACTGAAATTAAGCGTATTGTGAAGCAATTAGAGCCACATGTTGTTGTTGAAGAACGTGTCTCAACACAGGTCGTTCATAAAAGTAGCTGTTGTGGAGGAAGTTGTTCTTCACATACAGAGTCTCATCATGGTCAAGCAGGACATAGTCATGAACATTCTCATAAAACGTTAGATAATGAATCTTCATCGAAAGTGTTTAGTTTTATTAAAGAAAATGCTTGGTTATTACTTGGTGTCATTATTTTCTTAGCTATTCATACCTTTAAACCAGTAGGGATATTAGAAGTTGTTTTATATGGAGTCAGCTATTTATTGATTGGTGGAAAAGTATTATTAACCGCCTTTCGTAACATTACGCGTGGTGAAATCTTTGATGAAAACTTTTTAATGATGGTGGCAACAGTGGGAGCATTCGCCATTGGTGAGTATCCAGAGGCAATTGCCGTGATGTTATTTTATGAAATCGGTGAACTATTCCAAAGTTATGCCGTTAATCGTTCACGTAAATCTATTAGTAGTCTACTTGATATTCGTGCCGATCATGCGAACTTAGTCACTGAATCAGGAACAAAAGAAGTTGCCCCAGAAGCTGTTTCAATTGGTGATTTGATTGTGATTAAACCTGGTGAACGTGTTCCACTTGATGGGGAAATCATTGAAGGAGAATGTTATTTAGATACATCAGCGTTAACAGGTGAATCAATACCACGTCTTATTTCTGTAGGAGAAGAAATTTTAGCCGGATGTATTAATACGAATGCGTTAGTTAAAGTTCGTGTCACTAAAGTAGCGGGAGAGTCAACAGTCGCGCGTATTCTAGAATTAGTCGAAAATGCTTCATCTAAGAAAGCACAAACTGAAAAATTTATTACGAAATTCGCTCGTGTCTATACACCGATTGTTGTTTTATTAGCGGTGCTTATTGCCATCATCCCTCCATTCGTATTCCAAGTGAATTTCTCAACTTGGCTATATCGCTCGCTTAGTTTCTTAGTCGTGTCTTGTCCTTGTGCTTTAGTTGTTTCTATTCCACTTGGATTCTTTGCTGGTCTTGGTGGCGCATCCAAACAAGGGGTGTTAGTTAAAGGTGGAAACTACTTAGAAGCTTTAAATCATGTTGAAACGGTGGTATTTGATAAAACAGGAACATTAACAAAAGGGGTATTTAAAGTAAGCCAAATCAAACCTGTGAATATGAATGAAGCAGAGTTCATTGAATTAGCAGCTTATGCAGAGAGTCAGTCAACGCACCCAATTGCAAAATCAATTGTCGATGCTTATACTCAAGTGATAGATACAACGGTTTTATCACAATATGAAGAAATAGCAGGACATGGGGTAAAAGTATTTGTTGGCGATAAAGAAGTACTTATCGGAAATGCAAAACTGATGCAACGTGCGAATATAGGTACAGCTAATGTTGATGCTGTCGGAACGATTATTCATATGGCTGTTGATCAAATTTATGTTGGTTATATGGTGATTGCAGATGAAATCAAAGAAAATTCAAAAGCAGCCATTGCAAAATTAAAACAACTTGGTGTTTCAAAAGTGGTGATGTTGACGGGTGATCACGAAGGCGTTGCTAAAAAAGTGGCAGCAGAGCTTGGTGTAGATGAAGTTTATGCTGGTTTATTACCTCATCAAAAAGTTGAACATGTCGAAGAGATATTAGCACATAAAACAAAAGATAAAAATATAGTCTTTGTTGGGGATGGAATGAATGATGCACCCGTTCTTGCCCGTGCTGATATTGGTGTTGCCATGGGTGGTATCGGCTCAGATGCAGCGATTGAAGCAGCTGATGTCGTTTTAATGGAAGATGATCCAATGGCATTAGTTAAAGCGATTAACAAAGCCAAACAAACAAGTATGATTTTATATCAAAATATTATCTTTGCCTTAGGCGTTAAAATCTTAGTCATGATTTTAGTTGCTTGTGGACTAGCAACCATGTGGGCGGCAGTTTTTGCCGATGTTGGTGTGACAATTCTAGCGGTTATGAATAGTACGCGTGCTTTAAAATCTAAAAAATAAAAAATGTTAAAAGGATGTCTTCAGTTTATGAAGATATCCTTTTTCATTTCTTTAGAAAATCTTAAGTTTTATTTAGACTATTTCTTTAGGTGTTATGGTTAAGATAGTGTCATGAAAACAAAGAGAGTGGGGTGAGTTGTTCCTAAATGGTATAATAGTAGAAAATATCAGCTTAGGGAGATGGATGTTATGAATCAATCACATATTTTAATCGTTGAAGATGAAAGAGATATCGCAGTTGCCATTGAAGCGTATTTAAGTAATCAGGGGTATAAAGTAAGTATTGCGGGAAATGGTATTGAAGCATTAGAGATTGTTGAATCAACTGTTATTGATTTAGCGATTGTCGATGTGATGATGCCGAAGATGGATGGGATTACATTTACAATGAAATTAAGAGAGAATTATCACTTCCCAGTCATTATGTTATCTGCTAAATCAGAAGAGGTGGATCAGATTATGGGGTTAAATATGGGAGCTGATGATTATGTCACTAAACCTTTTCGTCCACTTGAATTATTAGCACGCATTAACTCTCAGCTTAGACGCTATAAAAGATTTTCTACAATTAAACAAGAAGAAAATCATCATCTTATGACAATTGGGGGACTTGAGATGAATACTGAAACAAAAGAATTTACAGTAGATGAAATACCAGTAAAATTAACACCAATCGAGTACAAAATTTTAAATTTACTTATGAAGCATCCGGGAAGGGTCTTTCCTGCTGAGGAGATTTATGAACGCATTTGGAATGAAAATGCGGTGAATACAGACACGATCATGGTTCATATTCGTAACATTCGAGAAAAAATTGAAATTAATCCAAAAAATCCAAAATATTTAAAGGTGGTGTGGGGCGTTGGCTACAAAATTGAAAAACAGTAAAATTTTTATTTCAGTGATTTCCTGTTTATTTTTATTATTTTTATCAGTTGGAGTCTATGTCAATTATCATAATATTAATGATATTTCTAAGCTAAGAAGTTATAGCTATTTTGAAGATTATGATTTTTATGAAAAGATGAATGCGCGAAATTATCAACTTTATTTTGAACAATTAGTACAAAGTAAAGATGGGAAAAGCTTGGCATTAGAAGATATTTTTCCATTAGAATCTGTTGAAGATCGATTGGAAATCTTTCAAATTTTACAAGCTCCTGGTTATATTTATGATGAATATAATACGTGTCAGGTAGACGATGGAGAGACGGAGACGTCTAACTTATTTAAAGAGTCGGTTTCTACAAATACACAACCTATTTGCCCATCTACTTCTAAGATTGAACAAATGACCAAACAACAATTCACTAATTTATCAGAAAATGAGCAATTAGCTATCATTAACCCGGTTTTAAATAAAGGTTTAGAAAATCTAAAAAATATTTTTGTGCACAATTATGTGGATTATAATTTACCAAACTTATATTATTTTGCGATGGTGCATGAGACGAAGGAAAAAATAGGCGATGAATCATTAGAATCCTTGCTAATGTCTTCAACAAATAGTCAAGTTGAAGAGCAATATCAATACTATGTTATTTTAGAATACGATGCGGTGGGGAACTTAAAAGTTAATCAGTTGTCTGGTGCTGATTTTATGAAACATTCAAAATACGATTCACTTGTCATTGATCCTAAACAAGAAGTTAAAGGCTATTTAGAAGACATAAAACTATTACAAAACTACGATAATATTCCAGTTCATCCGATTAAAAATATGACAATTGTTTATGCTGTGCCTAAAGTCTTATTGCACTATGATGAGATTTCACGTTCACAGGAGTATTATTCTTACTGGGGGATACAGGAGGCATTAATACCAATAAGTTTAATGGTAATTGGATTGGTTTTTATCTTTAGTTGTTTTATTCCAGTCAAAGTAATTAGCAAAAGTAAATTAGTTAATTGTATTTTAAGCTGGCCAGTTGAGACACTATTACTAACCGCAACCCTTCCGTTTGCAATTTTTATTGAAATGTTACCAAGTCTAGTATTTAGTACACTAAACTCAGAATTTACAGATCTCTTACATATTTATATGACTTATGACATGGTTGATATCAGTATGATGATATTGAATATTTTTGTTTGGTTCTTAGCATTAGCTTGGATTTACGTTCTTTGCTTATATGTTAAAAACTTATTTAAACAAGGATGGAAAGTGACGTTTACAGAAAGCTGTTGGACGTACCGTGGATGCCGCTTCTTATTTAGAAAATTAAGAAAGTTCTTAAAAGTCGATTTGAAAGAGAAAAATACAAAGAAATTATTCTTCTTAGTAGGCATTCAATGTATCCTACTATCATTATTCTGTTTAGGGTGGTTCTTCGGAATTATAGGAGTATTTATTTACAGTATTGTTTTATATGTGCTACTTCGCAAATACCTCATGAAGACGCAAAAAGATTATGTACAATTATTTGAAATGACTGAACAATTAGCAGAGGGAAATCTTGAGGTTGAAATTGATGAAGATCTTGGAATCTTCAATGCGTTTAAAGAGGAAGTGATGCATATTCAAGGTGGATTCAAAAAGGCAGTTGAGGCTGAAGTGCGCAGTCAGCGAATGAAAACAGATTTAATCGCGAACGTTTCGCATGATTTGAAAACACCTTTAACGTCTATTATCACATACACCGATTTATTAAAAGATGAAGATTTAGACAAAGAAAAGCGAGCACAATATTTAGAAACACTTGATCAAAAAGCGCAACGTTTAAAAATATTAATTGAAGATTTATTTGAGATGAGTAAAGCAAGTAGCGGGAACATTACAATGAATCTTCAAGAAGTAGAAGTAATTTCTTTAATGAAACAAACTTTACTTGAACTCGAAGATAAAATTGATGCAGCTAACTTAATGATTCGTCGCAACTTCCCAGAGCATAAAGTACTATTGATGCTTGATAGCGAGCGTACGTTCCGCGTTTTTGATAATTTGATTTTAAATATGACAAAATATGCAATGCCACATACACGTGCCTATATTGATATTGTTGATTTAGAACAATCGGTTCAAATTATATTTAGAAACATGTCGGCCAATGAAATCAATGTAGACGTTGATGAGTTAACAGAACGCTTTGTACGCGGTGATCAAGCCCGTCATACGGAAGGTTCAGGACTTGGTCTTGCGATTGCAAAAAGCTTTGTTGAACTTCAAGGTGGAACATTAGATATTCACATTGATGGAGACTTATTTAAAGTCATTTTAACGTTTAATAAATAATCTAAAAAGCACTGAAAAATCAGTGCTTTTTACGTGCATAATAGTTGGTAAAAGTTATTGATTAATAAACGATGAGGCCTTTATAATTGATATGATGGAGTATTGTTTCAACTGCTACAATGAAACGAATATGTCGCTAATATAGGAAGTGAAAAAATGAAAGTTTTAAATATTGGTTCATGTAATATTGATTATATCTATGAGGTGGATCACATGGTGCGACCTGGTGAAACCCAAACGGTTCATAATTTAGAAATCGTTAGTGGTGGAAAAGGATTAAACCAATCGATTTCCTTAGCTAAAGCAGGCGTGGAAGTTTATCATGCAGGATTAATTGGAAAAGATGGGATGATTCTTCGTCAGGCCTTAGAAATACATGGAGCTAAGACCGATTATTTATACGAAGTAGAAGGACCAAGTGGTCATGCGATTATACAAATTGATGCTCATGGAGAAAACTGTATTCTTGTTTATCCAGGTGCGAACCATCAGTTTAATGAAACACGAATTGATGAAATTTTAAACCACTTTGAATCAGGAGATTTATTATTACTTCAAAATGAAGTTAATGAGATGCCGTTAATTGTGAAGAAAGCTTATGAACGTGGACTTCAAATCGCTATTAATCCAGCACCATTTAATGAACAAATTAAAGATATTCCATTACACCTTGTAGATTATTTAATTTTAAATGAGATTGAAGGACAAGATTTAACAAAAGAGACAAATGATTTCAAAGTGTTAGAGGCCTTAAAAGTAAATTATCCAAATACCCATATCTTATTAACTCGAGGGAGTAAAGGTGTTTTATATACTTATCAGGATGTAATGATTGAGCAACCAGCATATAAGGTGGAGGCAGTTGATACAACGGCAGCTGGCGATACATTTATCGGGTATTTTATTTCAGGGCTCGTTCGTGGATTAGATATGGAAGAGACTTTAAAGTTAGCTTCTCGTGCCTCATCGATTACAGTTACTCGTAAAGGATCCTCATCATCAATTCCGACAAGAGAGGAAGTTGAAAAATAAAAGACCATGATGGTCTTTTATTTTTTATTGCAATGATATGTAAAAAAAAGTAAAATTATATTCAAGAAGAGGGGAGATATGTGATGAATCAAAATATAGGATGTTTAGGAAGTATACTACGGATATTTGGGATCTTGTCTAAAGAGGTTAGTCCGCAAATGAGGTAGGCAAGTGAGATAAAGCTACCTTATCGGTTAAGGGACGATTTTTTATCATCTACAGAATTATCATTTTATAAAGTACTTATGTTAGTTTTAGAGAATGAATCAGTTACAGTTTTTACAAAGGTATCTTTAGGGGATTTGTTTTTTTGAATATTAGAGATTATAAAGAAAGAACGAAATATTGGAATAAAATTAATCGTAAGCATGTTGATTTCTTAATTTGTGATCGCGATACACTAAAACCAATTGTAGCAATTGAATTAGATGATTCGACACATGCACGAGAAAATCGACAACTGAGAGATGAGTTTGTCAATCAGATTTTCACAGCAGCAAAATTACCACTTATACATATTAAGGTGAGTCAGTCCTATATTGTTTCAACATTACAGGATGAATTAAAAAAATATCTTAATCAAGCAGATGAGTCTAAAAAGGTATCAAAGGTTAATGAGCGTGTTCCAGTTTGTCCGAAGTGCCAAATAGAGATGGTAGTTCGTGAAACTAGAAGAGGAATGAATCAAGGACAAAAGTTTTATGGTTGTGTAAATTATCCTCGTTGTAAACAAACAGAACCTTTCTTATAATAATTAAATAAATCTCTTCATATAGTATTAAATGAAGTCATCATACGATGAAGGGGGATACTTTAAATGAAGGGGTTCTTAGGAGAGCAGTTGTATCGTTTGTATAAAGTGATTTTGAAGCTTGTATTAACGATAGTACCGACTGTACTGATGACGATTACTTTTTTTGTTCAATTAGCTCATTTTGAGTTTGGATTGGAAGGGATTTTCTCTCAAATCATAGGTCTATGTATTCATATATTAATAACTTTAATTCATGCGCTTATCATCTCATTTATTTGGGTAACTGTTGTTTTCTTTTTGCTGAAGATCTGCTCGTTTCCGATTGATGGAATTGATATTGATTCATTAGAAAATCTCGTCCTAAAAAGGGATAAAAATCATGGATATATTTCTAAAAGTGATTGTCTTTTTAACATGATTGGAATTGTCTTTTTGATTTGGCTCATCTGTTTTCAACCTCAATGGATTGCGAGTTATCATGTTTTGAATGGACAGCTACAAATAATGGAGCCATTATTCAATGTCTCTGTTTTAAGGGGCTATCACCCGTTAATTTTTATTATTTATGGATTTGGTCTACTTTATTATTGGTGTAAGTTAATGTTAGGACGATGGTCATTCAAACTGCTTATATTTCAATTAGTGTATAAAGTGTCAGCCTGTTTCTTATTTTGTATGATGATGTTAAATCAAACGCTATTTAATGAACGATTCTTTACAACGTTATTTTCTTTTAGTCATTCAAACTGGACAATCGATTGGTATGTATCGAGTCGAGTGTTAATCGTTATCTCTGTTGTTAGTTTAGTCATTGAAATGAGTCGAAGTTTTCTGGAGTACAGTAAAGATCATTAAGGAGGCGGATTAAAATGAATTTGCTGGATGAATTAACCCTTCTTTTCTAGAAAATTGAAAAGAAGGGGACTTATATGTTTAAGAAAGATCAATTAAATCAATTAGCTTTACCATTAATCTTAAGTAATGTTGTATCACTAGTTATTAGTCTTTGTGATCAAGCTGTTATGGGCCATTTATCAATAACAAGTTTTGCTGCAGTTGGAATTGTAGCTGGATTTATTAATAGTGTGACAGGGGTATTAGGTGCAACTTCAATTAGCTTCAATATTTTAGGAGCACGAGTTTATCAGAATCAATCATTGTTTCGAAAATATCTTGAAACTCAGGTCATATTAAGTTTATTAATAGGACTACTAGGTTTTGGATTTATAACCTTTGGTGGAAAGTTTATCTTTCAACAGATTTATCAATTAAATGCGCAAGTACTAGAAGAATCATTGAACTATGCGTATATATTCAGTAGTTCTATTGGATTAAATCTGTTATTATTCACTTGTTCAAGCTATTTAAAAATAATAAATCGAACTAAATATATTTTAATTGGGAATACAGTTGCCACAATCAGTAATGTTATTCTTGATTTGCTCTTTGTTTATGGTTTAGGTTTGGGGATGATTGGAAATGCAGTTGGATCTGTTTTAGCACTCATTTTAAATCTTATTATATACCTTGTTTTATTGAAATGTGAAATCAGATGGGAGGTACCATTATTTAGATTTTCTTTAATTAAAGAAAATCTTCAATATGCCTTTCCAATGATGGTTCAAGAATTTTTAGAAAATACCATTTTAATTGTAGTATTAGGAGCGTTAATCTCACGTATTGGGCTTCTTGAGGTCTCGGTTTATCAACTAATTAATAATTTATTACAGATTTCATGGATGCCAATGTATGCTTATGCACAGGCAACCTTGACGATTGTCAGTGAGAATCCAAAATGCATTGTTCCAATTCATCAGCAAGCGATTACTAGGTCCATTCGATTATATGCTTTAATTTCAGTTTTTCTTGTTTTAAATCAGAATTTTATTATTAATTTAATTACTAATCAAAAATTATTATTAGAGTATTTTTGTAAGTACTTTCCAATGGTTATTATTCTTTTTATTTTTAATAATATGTTAACAATTTATCAATATACACTTCAGACTTTAGGAGAACAGAAGTGGATTTTAAAAACTACATTACTTATTTATAGTATAGGATATCTACTTATCTATTTGTTTGCTCAATTGTATAAATCTTTATGGATTGTTTACGTGATCCTTGCTATGATTTATTTTATATTATCAAGGATCATGAAACTAAAACTTAAAATAAATCTAGACAAATATCTCCAAATTCCACCATGTTTATAGTAAAATAGGAACCAGGTATGAAGGTTTTTGATTTTGGTAGCTAGGTGGATGATAAGAAGTGGGTCAGAGTTATAAATCAGTAAAGAAAAATTTTATCATTGTTGTTATTCTTGTAATGACGATAATTAGCTTAATAGGAGCAACCATTGAGCGATATTTTGAAGAGATGCTAGTTAGTGATTATCGAAAAGAAAGCCTTGAAGTTTCAAGTCATATGGCAAAGGCAATTGACGAACATTTAACTTCGAAGATAAAAGAGCTAGAGTTTTTAGCAGGTGTTGTAGTTGAAAAGGTTGGAGATGATTCAACATTTGAGTTTGATATTTTAAATCAAGATTTAAGTTCAGAAATATTTAATGCTTTATATTTAGCTAAGGCTGATGGAACTGTTCGATCAACGGATGGAATAGAGAGAAATTACGGTGATCGAAGCTTTTTCCGACTTGCAATGAGTGGAAGAAGTAATATTTCAAACCCAATTACTAGTCAATTTGACAGTAAGCGAATCATTGTCTATGCCGTTCCTATTCAAAAAGATAATCAAGTCATTGGAGTTTTATGTGGAAGAAATACAGTTGAAGAATTAAATAAAATTATTTTAAGTCAAATGTATGGATCAAGTACGGACGTTTATGTTGTGGGTGATAACGGTGAAGTTATTCTTTCTAATAATTATAATAATAATTTTGTTGTAAATTCCTTTAATGACTATTATATTAATTTACCTGCTCCTAGTAATTCACAGTATATTCTGTCGACTAATCATAGTCAAAGTATTGAGTGGGAAGATAATTATGGAAACACTAGCTATATTAATTATCAGAAAATTGATAATGTAAGTGATTGGTATATTTTAACGACGGCTAATCCAGAAGTATTGGCTACTAAGATTCAACACATGAAACAACTGACATGGTGTGTCGTCATTTTAATTAATATATTATTTTTGTGTATTTATTATTATGTTATAAAGATCAAGAAAGATAACTTAGAGTATATTAAACGGTTAGCATTTTATGATTCAGTGACAGGATTATTAAATAACAATGGGTTTATGAAGAAAGTTGAATCTGTGCTAAAGCGTTCAAACCAAACGTATTATTCATTAGTGGTGTTTGATTTAGAATCTTTTAAATTAATCAATGAAATTTATGGCTATAGTAAAGGGGATCAACTTTTAAAAGAAATTGCTTTTCGGTTAAAGGCGGAATTTCATCCATCAACTATTTTTGGACGATTATCTAATGATGTTTTTATTTTAATGCTTGATACAAGAATTAAATATGAAGAGAAATTAATTCCAGCTACAATTCAAAGTATTGTTAATTTAGCAAGTCAACAGATTATAGAGAATCCATTGAATGCAAGTATAGGGATGTATTATTTTGATAATAGTGAATTAAATATCCAGCGTGCAATTGACCATGCAGATATGGCACGTTTACATGCTAAGAAAAATTTATCTAAGCGTTACTACTTATTTGATGATAAATTATTTAAAAATAAAATGGATTTAAAATTAATTGAGCAAGAGATAAAACCTTCATTAATTTCTAAACATTTCCAAGTATTTTATCAACCTAAAGTAAATCCTTGTACAGAGGAAATCGTAGGTGCTGAAGCACTAGTTCGTTGGTTCCATCCAGATCGGGGATTTATTAGTCCAGCATTGTTTATTCCTATTGCTGAAAAATCGGGAGATATTATTACTGTTGGAAGATGGGTGTTTAATGAAGTGTGCTCGATGTTAGCTGAACAAAAGCAAAAAGGTATTGAGAGTATTCCTATTTCAATTAATTTATCTCGTGTCGAGTTATATCAGTCGGATTTAATTTTATTTTTAAAATCAGTCATTTCTCGTTATCAAATCGATCCATGTTTAATTGAAGTTGAAATTACAGAAACAACTGCATTAAATGATGTAGAATTAATTAATGAAAAAATTAAAGCTATTCATGAACTTGGTATGAAAGTATCAATGGATGACTTTGGAACTGGAAGTTCAACGTTTAGTAACCTAAAGCAGGTTGATATTGATATTTTAAAAATTGATCGATCATTTTTATGTGATATTGAGACGAACTTTAAAAGTAAGGAATTGGTTCATGGAATCATTGATTTAGCTAAGCGAATTGGTGTTGCTGTTGTCTGTGAGGGAGTAGAAGTTCAAGAGCAAGTTAAGATTCTCAAAGAAATGCGTTGTGACCTCATTCAAGGATATGTTTATGCAAAGCCAATGCCAAGATCAGAATTTGAAGATAAAATCCAACGAGATGATTTTCTTTAAGAATCAACGTTTATAATTACTAATCCTTAGAGAGGTAAGTTAATGCTGCTTACTTTTCTAAGGATTTTTTAAAGTAATAGTTACCGTTTTATTCCTATTGCGGTTGTGGATCTAATAATCATCTGCTATGATAAAAATAAGTAGCTAGTATATGCGAACTGTAGTTGAAGAGGAGGGAGATAAGAAAATGAATCCTATCTTATTAGCTTTTATAGGGACAATGATTACATTCTTAGCTACAGTAATAGGTTCAGCTTTTGTTTTCTTTTTTAGAAATGGAATTAGTCCGTTTTATCAACGAATTTGTTTAGGTTTTGCTGCTGGGGTGATGATTGCTGCTTCAGTATGGTCACTTTTGATTCCTGCGATTGAAATGGCTGAAGAACAGGGAAAGATTGGATGGATTCCTGCAGCGGGTGGTTTTATTTTAGGTGGGTTATTTTTATATATATTAGATAAAATGTTACCTCATTTGCATCTAATGAGTGGATTAACAGAAGGTCCCTCGACTCAATTAAAGAAATCGACGCTATTATTTTTAGCTGTGACCTTACATAATATTCCGGAGGGATTGGCTGTTGGTCTGTCATTTGCTTTAGCTGCCAGAGAGGGAGGCTCACTTAGTTTAAGTGCGGCACTTGTTTTGGCGATTGGAATTGGATTACAGAATCTACCTGAAGGAGCTGCTATTTCTTTGCCATTACGCAAACAAGGGGTTAGTACTCAAAAAGCCTTTGCTTTTGGTGCCTTATCAGGAATTGTGGAACCGATTTAAGGTATATTAGGTACTATTTTAGTTAAATCAATTATTAGTATTATGCCATGGTTCTTAGCTTTTGCCGCAGGTGCAATGATTTATGTTGTAGTTGAGGAATTAATTCCAGAAGCCCAATTAGGAGAACACTCAGATTCAGGAACATTAGGAGTTATGATAGGCTTCCTCATTATGATGATTTTAGATATTGCTTTAGGTTAGAAAACTTGATTGAATAAATCAAGTTTTTTTAATTTGTAAAAAAGAGGATAATTGACAACACTAAAATTATGATTATAATATTCTTATACACCCCCCCGGGGGGTAGGAGGTATGACTATATGAATGAAGAACGAAAAAAAGCATTACAATCATTAAAAACAGCCAGAGGACAAATTGATGGGATTGTAAAAATGATAGAAGATGAACGATATTGTATGGATATTTCAAATCAAATTGTAGCTTCACAAGCTCTTTTAAAACGTGCGAATTTATTAATTTTAAAGCAGCATTTAAATCATTGCGTTACACAGGCTTGTTTAAATGGTGGAAGTGAAGAGAAGATTGATGAGATTATGGCAATTTTAGAAAAAGCAATGAGTAAATAGAAAGGGAGGTTTTAGAATGAAGAAAGTGTCGATGAAAATCGAAGGAATGAGCTGTTCTGCTTGTGCGAACCGCATTGAGCGTATCGTTAATAAGCTTGATGGAGTCGAAAAAGGCGCAGTGAACTTTGCGGCAGAAACGTTAGCCCTTGAATATGATGAATCAGCGGTTGAGTTAGGACAAGTAGAGGCGGCTATTGAAAAAGCAGGTTTTAAAGTGAAGAAAAATATAAAAGATTATACCTTCAAAGTTGAAGGAATGACCTGTTCAGCTTGTGCTAATCGAGTGGAGAGAGTGACACAAAAAATTGAGGGTGTTGAATTAGCTGTTGTTAATTTTGCGACTGAAAAATTAACCATTAAGTTAGATGCAGATGTAGCGAGTTATGGGCAAGTGAAAGCAGCAGTTGAAAAGGCTGGCTTTCAATTAGTTTCAGAAGAAGATACGATTAAAGGAGAAGAGAAAAAGCATGATGAAGCTTCAAAGTTACTAATACGCTTTATCATTTCATTAATTTTTGCTGTACCACTTTTAATTATTTCGATGGGACATATGGTCGGAATGCCACTTCCTCATTTGATTGATCCAATGATGAATCCATTTAACTTTGGGATAGTGCAATTGATTTTAACTTTACCAGTTGTTATGGCAGGCTATAAGTTTTATCAAGTTGGAATTAAAAATTTAATTCAACTAAGTCCAAATATGGATTCGTTAATTGCGATTGGAACACTAACTGCCTTTTTCTACAGTGTGTTTGGAATTTATAAGATTACACAAGGTGATGCAAGCTATGCGATGCATTTATACTTTGAATCAGCTGCTGTTATTCTTACCTTAATCACACTAGGAAAATACTTAGAGGCGGTCTCAAAAGGTAAAACTTCACAGGCCATTAAAGCTCTAATGGGATTAGCACCAAAAACAGCCACGATTGAGCGAAATGGCCGTGAGTTAGAAGTTCCAATTGAAGAAGTGGTGGTTGGGGATCTTGTTTTAGTGAAACCAGGTGAAAAGTTACCGGTTGATGGTGAAGTTATTGAAGGAAGTACAGCGATTGATGAATCAATGTTAACAGGAGAAAGCATTCCAGTTGAGAAAACAGTTGGTAGCTTAGTTATTGGAGCAAGTATTAATAAAACTGGATTTATTAAATATAAAGCGACTAAAGTGGGACGTGATACAGCTTTATCACAAATCGTCAAGTTAGTAGAAGATGCTCAAGGGTCAAAAGCACCGATTGCAAAAATGGCTGATATTATTTCAGCTTACTTTGTACCGATTGTTATTGGATTAGCGATTCTTTCATCAGTTGCATGGTTATTAGCTGGTGAAACAGGTGTCTTTGCCTTATCGATTTTTATTTCGGTATTAGTCATTGCTTGTCCATGTGCATTAGGATTAGCAACCCCTACAGCCATTATGGTTGGGACAGGAAAAGGTGCTGAATATGGTGTTTTAATTAAAGGTGGAGAAGCGTTAGAAACGACTCATAAATTATCAACACTCATTTTTGATAAAACAGGCACGATCACAGAAGGGAAACCGAAGGTAACAGATATCGTGACCACAAATCTTTCAGAAGAACAGTTATTAATTTATGCGGCGAGTGCTGAAAAGGGTTCTGAACATCCACTTGGAGAAGCGATTGTACGTGCAGCTATTGATCGTGGATATCAACTATGTGAATTACAATCATTTAATGCAATCCCTGGACATGGGATTGAAGTGGGTATCCAAGGTAAACAGATGTTACTTGGTAATAAAAAGTTAATGATTGAAAAGACTATTGATGTATCCTCATTAAGTGAAACATCGGATCAGCTTGCTTATGATGGGAAAACACCAATGTATATGGCAATTGATGGTCAGTTAGCAGGAATTATTGCAGTGGCAGATACGGTAAAAGAGAGCAGTAAAAAAGCAATTGAAACGTTACATCAAATGGGAATTAAAGTTGCCATGATTACTGGTGATAATCAAAAAACAGCAGATGCTATTGCACGTCAAGTTGGAATAGATTTAGTTTTAGCAGAAGTTTTACCCGCTGATAAAGCAAATGAAGTGAAAAAGTTACAAGAAACTGGTGTGAAAGTCGGAATGGTTGGAGATGGAATTAACGATGCGCCAGCCTTAGCACAAGCTGATATTGGAATCGCCATTGGTAGTGGAACAGATGTTGCGATTGAATCAGCTGATATTGTTTTAATGAAGAGTGATTTAATGGATGTGTCAACAGCTATTAAGTTAAGTAAAGCAACCATTCGTAATATTAAAGAGAATTTATTCTGGGCATTTGCTTATAATGTATTAGGAATTCCAGTTGCGATGGGATTATTACACTTACTTGGTGGCCCATTATTAAATCCAATGATTGCAGCAGCTGCCATGAGCTTAAGCTCAGTTTCTGTTTTATTAAATGCTTTACGATTACGACGATTTAAAGCATAAACTTAAAAGGAGGTATTCAAATGAAAAAGAAAATTCAATTAGAAGGTATGAGTTGTGGGCATTGTGTCGCACATGTTAAAGAGGTTTTAGAAGCATTAGAAAATACAACAGATATCCAAGTTGATTTAGGAACTCAATCTGTTTTAGTTGAGACAGGGGTAACTGATGAATTAATCAGACAAGCCATTGATGAAGCTGGATATACAGTACTTGGAATTGACTAATAGAAGAAACTGATGAGCTATCTCGAATGAGATAGCTTTCTTTTTTATCCAAAGAAAGGTAACATTAGAAACCAAACTAAATGAAGAACATTAATAATGAGATAAAATCCAAGTAAGCCAATGAGACAGTAGTTAGTAAGTTTAATCATTTTTACTGTTGCTGTTTTTAAACGAATATAAAGATATACAAATAGGACCGCAGGTAAAAGAACCTTAATAAAAAATGTGGCTATAGAATTGGTAATAATATTTGCCATTAGTGGATTAGCTTCAATAATGAGCCCGGTATTAACCAAGATAATTGTTAAGCTAATATCACTAATATTCAGAAGATACAGAATTAGGAGTTTGATTTTTAAATTTGGGAGTTGGTATCGCCGAATAAAGTTAAACATGATTAATCACCTATTTTTTTACTATTTTCTTTGTTTTGGGTTATAAATCAGTATATTATTCTGGGAGATAAGTTATTTATAATAATTTGAAGTAAGTGTATATATGATTTACCTTTGAATAAATTCACCTTTTTTAAATTTAGATAACCATTTGATTTAACTATTTGGAAACGATTAGATTCTCTATTTAGTATTGTGTTATGTTAAATAATGACTGCTTCTTATATAAACCATAAAAAAGATGTAACTTTACGGTTCATAGTAAAGTTACATCTTTTTTATGTGAAAGTTTCTTTATAAAATCTTTAAAATTTTATTATAAGATCCGCTCAGTTAAGAAGTTAAAGGAGTGATTATTAATGAATGAAGTGTTAGTTGTTCAAGACTTAAGTAAAAAGATTAGACGACGTGAGATTATTAAGGATGTTAATTTTCAAGTATCTAAAGGAGATATTTGTGGATTTATCGGACCAAATGGAGCTGGGAAAACAACGATCATTCGAATGCTGACGTCGCTTGTGAAACCAACATCAGGAGAGATTTGTTTAAATGGATACGATGTGATAAAAAATCGAAAAGAAGCACTAAAGCATTTAGGTGCCATTGTAGAGTCCCCTATTTTCTTTTCTCATATGAGTGGAGAAGAAGCTTTAATGAATTTAGCATTATTGATTCCCAATCAATCTAAAGTAAAGCGTCAGCAAAAAGTATCTGAAGTACTTGAGATTGTAGGGTTAAGTGAACGAAAAAAAGATAAGATTTCAACGTATTCTCTTGGAATGAAGCAACGTTTAGGTATTGCACAGGCGTTACTAAATGATCCAACAGTTATTATTTTAGATGAACCGGCTAATGGATTGGATCCAATCGGAATAGTTCAGTTAAGAGAGTTAATTTTGAAATTAAATCAGGAACATAACATTACTTTCTTTATTTCAAGTCACCTTCTAGATGAACTTCAGAAAATTTGTAATCGACTCGTCATTATTAAAAAGGGTGAGATTGCTTGGAAAGGAACAAAAGAGGATTTTTTAAACTTAGGTCAAGAAGGTGCCTCACTAGAGGAAGTATTTATTCAGCTCATTCAATGAGGAGGGACGAAAGATGAAATTACTCATAAAAAATGAAGCCATGCGCTATTTTAAAAAGAAGTCATTATGGGGCTTATATTTATCCATCCCTTTAATGGTAGCACTCATGGTGTCACAAGCAGTAAAGGCAAATGAAATAGTCTCAGTTGAAAAAGTCGCAACCTTTCATACATTTGCTTTATATATGCCGTTACATAAGATTTTTACGTTTTATCTATTTGCAATTCCTGTTATTATGACGGGAATGAGTATTGCTTCTGAGTATGAAAATAGTGAAATTCGGATGATTTTAATTAGAGGATATAGTACGAGACAAGTATATTTGGTTAAGCTTTTGATTCTCCTACTTAGCTTATTTCTTTTCATTGTAGCTTATCTGATTTGTTCTTATATTATTGGTTTTATCATGTTTCCTAAAGAAAATCAGATCATTAGTTTTTTAAGTCATGAAGCATTAAATCCAACTCAATGTTTATTATTAACGGTTAAATATTATATAGCGGTTTTACTGATTTTATCGGTTTTTACATTGGGAATCTCCTTGCTAGCGATAATGGTTTGTTCTGTTGTGACAACGACCGTGTTTGGAATGTTATTTATTTTAGGTGGCTTTGGGTTTTATTTAATTCTTCAAGTGATACAACCTTATCTATTCAGTTTAGACGTCAGTCTATTTAGTTTGTGGTCACTACCTATGATGCAATTAAAAGGAATTTACTCAATGATTACCGGACATCAAGAGATGTTACGTGAGAGTGTCATCGTTTTAAGTGTTTATTTAAGTGTTTTTTTAGGATTAAGTTATTACTTAACAGGAAAGCAAGATCAATTTATTTAATGAGGTGATAGTTTGAAAATATTAATACAAAGTGAATTGTCGCGTTTAGTTATGAGGCGACGAACAATTATTATTTTAATTTTAAGTGTTTTAGCCTTTTTATTTTTAGCCTTTTTTAATAGTTCCTTTGGGATTGGATTTTATGATCCTAACCAAACGGCAAAATTAGATGCATTAAATTTTGCCCCCTTTGTTCTAAGAGATTATCATTTTTATCTCGTGTTAGTCCTTTGTCCATTGTTAGTCGTTGAATCATTTAATCGCGAGCGTACAAGTGGTGAATATCGAATAGTCATGATTCGCCCTTACTCAAGAACACAGTTTTATAGTGCAAAGATCATTAGTTTAGCCATCATCATGGGAATCTTAATGTTCATACTATGGATCTTAGCGATGATTTTAGGAGGTGTATTATTGCCACAGACTCCGGCTACTTCCTTTTTTAACCCAGAGGTTTCGTATACGATGTCTGAAGCTATCTTTTTTAATTTCAAGTTTTATTTAGTCGAATATTTTATGTTGCTTGCAATAATTAGTGTGATTAGTAGCATTAGTTTATTGTTATCAAGTCCGTTATTAAGTTATGTAGCATCTATTTTCTTATTGTATGGAATAGGGTTTTCAATAGTACCATTTGAATTTTTAGCAACTTCGACACGTTCAATTTTTGATTTGTTATTAGGCATAGAAGCAGGAGGTCATGTTATACTAAGTTTAATAGTTATTTTAGGACTAGGCATGGGAAGTTCATATGTCATGTTTAAACGAAACGATTATTTATCTTAGGAAAGAGGGAGAACAATGAGTCAAAAGCTATTAGTCGTTGATGATGATTTAGAAATTTTACAGATGTTATATGATGCTTTAAGTGATGAGGGCTATCTTGTTTATCGAGCTCAAAATAGTAGCGAAGCTATCAAGCAATTAAAACAGCATCCTGATTTAATCATTTTAGATGTCATGATGCCTGGACAGAATGGGTTTGAGTTATGCAAAGCTATTCGAGACTCTGTGACATGTCCTATTTTATTTTTAACGGCTAAAGTTTTAGAATCAGATTTGATTGAAGGGTTAGCGATAGGAGGAGATGACTACATTAAGAAGCCATTTAGTTTAAGAGAATTAAAAGCAAGAATTACTGCTCATCTTCGTCAAGTGAATCGTCGTTCAGAAGTTGAACCAAGCTATTTAATGTTTCAAGATATTAAAATTAATTTAAAAAGTAAAGAAATTTTATATAAGGAAGAGTTGATTTCATTTACAAAGCGAGAATATGAAATTATCGAATTATTAGCACTTAATCGAAACCAAGTTTTTTCAAAAGAAAAAATTTATGAGAAAATTTGGGGATTAGAGGCAGAAGGGGATTCACAAACGATTGCGGAACACGTTAAAAAAATAAGAGCTAAATTTTTAAAAGTAGACCAACACTTTAATTATTTAAAAACGGTATGGGGAATTGGCTATAAGTGGAGTGAGGATCAAGAAGGGAAGTTTTAATATTGTTTAAAAAATATTCGTTATCAAAACAAATTAATTTAAGCTTTCTTGCCATTATTAGCTGTACATTTATTAGTACTATTGCTGGTTGGTTTATTATTTTTGTTATTGCACTTCATTTTCTTTACCCAGCGAACTATTATGATCAGCAACTTCCTAAATGGATTGATTATGTAAATCATCATTCGAGTGAATTGTTAAATGGACATGGAGAAGAAGAGTTAAATCAATTGCTCGACTTTGAAGATGTGACATATCAGGTTATTAATTTTGAAAAGAATGAAAGTTATGGAAATAGTGAAGTTAAGGAATGGACAAAACAACAATTACTTTTAAAAATAAATACTCGTGACATTGATTTTTATAATAATACGAAGCACTATATTCCATTGTTAACAAGTACGGACGAGCTAGGTGGATGCATCATCATCACGTATCCAATCCGAATGATTTCAATCCAAAATAACTCATTGATTTATAGTTTCTTTTCTTTATGTTTCTTATCTCTTCCATTTTTGTTCTTAGGCTTTTATATGTGGTTATTTGGTCGTAAACTTAGAATCAATATTTTAGTTCCTATACGAAAGCTTACATGGGCCGCTAAAAACATTAACAATAATAATTTAGAGTTTGAGCTTTCTTATGACTATCGAAATGAATTCCAAGATGTTATTGTTTCATTTGAACAAATGCGCCAAACATTAAAAGAGTCATTAAATGAACAATGGAAGATTGAGCAACAACAAAAGGAGTTAATTAGTTCTTTAGCTCATGATTTAAGAAGTCCATTAACGGTCATAAAAGGTCATGTTGAAATGCTTCAAGACGGAGCTTATCGTTATGAAGATCGATGTGTTAAATATTTAAATGTGTTAGAAGGAGCTACATCTCGGGCGATACTGTTAGTGGAAGATTTAAATCTATTATCTCAAGTTGAACAAGTTGACTTTAAATTGACAAAAGAAGGTGTCCTAGTGAAAGACTTTTTCTTAAGTCAAGTAAGCTTATATGAAGGATTAGCTAAACAGCGGAATATAAATTTAACGCTCAATTTAAAAGATATTAATCCTTGTTTACAAGTAGAAATAGATCGAAATCAAATAGCACGTGTCCTTGATAATCTTGTGATGAATGCTTTTAGATATGCTCCACATTCATCTACTATTACAATTCATCTTGATTCAGATGATTATAATTTGTATGTTGAAGTAATTGATGAAGGAGAGGGGTTCTCTGATTATGATTTAAAATATGGGATCAACAAGTTTTACCGAGGAAATAAAGCACGAACTAAAGATGGAGGTAGTGGATTAGGACTATATATTAGTAAACGCATTATTGATTTACATGATGGATCGATGAAATTAACTAATACGCTAACAGGTGGAGCACGGGTTATAATTACGTTACCTATTTGAATTATTTAATTGGAATCAATTGTTTTAGCTTTAGTTCTTATCAATAAAGCAAATAACAGATTGTAAATTCTCTCAATAGCTTCAGTAATTATTGTGTTATAATAATTAAAATAAAAGGAGGATTTATATGATGACCGACCGTTTTAAGAAGCAGTTAGATTTCTTTTTGGAGATTGATAAGGTTAAAAATATTTTACGTATGACTTCGATTGCAGACGGATCTCGTCGTGAAAATGACGCAGAACATTCATGGAGCTTAGCAATCATGGCATTTTTATTTGTAGAGTATGTGGATGAAAATGTTGACCTTTTAAAAGTGATAAAGATGGTGTTAATTCACGATTTAGTTGAAATTTACGCAGGTGATACCTTTTGCTTCGATGAAGAGGGAATGCAGGATAAAGAAGCACGTGAACAAGCATCAGCAGATAAAATTTTTGGTTTATTAGAAACTGATCAAGGTCAAGAGTTGCGTATTTTATGGGAAGAGTTTGAAGCATGTGAAACACCTGAAGCTGAATATGCAGCTATGCTTGATCGACTACAGCCATTAATTATGAATTATGTGAATGAGGGTGGAACTTGGGCACAGCATGAAATTTCTGTGGAGCAAGTTTATAAAAGAAATCAAATTACGCTTGAAAAAGGACCACAAGCCTTTAAAGATTTAATTCATCATGTTGTTGAAGAGTGTGTAGCTAAAGGTTATATTAAATAGAAAAAAGTCGCCGTTAAATTAACGAGCGACTTTTCTTTTGTTTTTATCTAATTTGATTCGATTAGTTAGACGAACGAGTGATGATACGAGTAGAATACCAAAGGCTAAACATCCTGCAATAGCAATCGTGTGGACAAATGTGGATAAAAAGGCGTCAATGTTTCCATCAATAAAGTGTTCCATTGTATAATAAATTCCGCTACCAGGAACGAGAGGAATTAAAGCAGCAATTAAGTAAACTGTGACAGGTACTTTATGCAGACGAGCCATAATTTCAGCATAAAGAGCAATTACAACGGTTGCGATGAAATATTGACTTAAATCAGTTCCAAAAAATGCTGATAGCTCAAACGCAAGCCACCCTAAAGCTGCACCAAATGAGGCAAAGAAGACCATTTTTCCACGAATATTAAAGATGACACAAAAACCAATCGTAGCTACGAATGAATATAAACAAGATAGCAAGATTTTCATCGAATTCCTCCTAGAAGTATGATGCTAAAGATAAAGCGATCCCAGTTCCGAGTGCAATAGAGGTAGCTGTTAGTAACGCTTCTGTCATTTTTGTTTGGCCAGCAATAAAGTCACCTGCAATGACGTCACGAACTGAATTAGTAATCGCTACTCCCGGAACTAATGTCATGACAAGACCGATAATAATCTTATCCACTTGTTGTCCTATTCCAAGATCACAAGCAAATGTTGTTAAAAAAGCGCACATTAAACTACACAAGATGGTAATGAAAAATGGATTTGTTCGGAATCGACTCAGATGAGATGAAACAATCTTAATGAGCGGTCCAATTAAAAGTGCACAACAAGCGTCCAGAAGTGTTCCACCGAAAAAGAGGGTAAAAGTTGAGCACGTGATGGCGTAGGCTAATAATTGAACTCTGAAGCTATAAATAGGACGATTTGCAATGACCTCTAATTCTTCTTTAACTAATTTCAACTCTGGTGTTGTTTGACAGATTTGTCGACATAAATTGTTTAATCGTTCAACTTTATCTAAGTTAGTTGAGCGATCATGAATCCTTTTTGTCTTTGTAATATTAATATTTTCTGGCGTTGTAATCGTGATAATAATGGTCGTTGGGACAGCGTAGACATCGACCTCTTTAGCACCGTAAGCTAGTCCCATCCGTTGAATCGATTCTTCGACGCGATATATTTCAGCTCCATTTTCAAGAAGCATTTTTCCTAATTGAGTACTTACATTTAATAATTTATTAAAATCCATATTTAACACCTCACGGAAAGTATAACACAAGCAAACGAAATAATGACAAAAATCTTTGAAATTGACAAATCTAGTAATTAATTATATAAAATATATATGTTACATATATATTTAGATTAAATAAAATAGGAGAAACTTGATGAGAAATGAACAGTTAATCAGTGATTTAGTTGATATGTTTTTCGAAGCTAAAAAAATTGTTGAGTATTTACCAACGTTACCAGGAACTCTTCGAAAAAGTCATTTGCAAGTTTTACAAATGATTGAAAAGTTAAAAGTCACTCAGGAGGAAGTCAAAGTAACTGATATAAGTAAGCGATTAAAGATTAGTTCACCTAATATTACGAAATTGGTGAATGAGCTTCAGGAAATGAACATGGTAACTAAATGTCCATCTCTAAAAGACAAACGTATTGTTCAAGTTGACTTAACGGAAAGAGGGAAGGAGACATTGACACATTATGTGATGAATTATCATCAGCACTTGGATCAATTGATTGAGAAGGTTGGAGCTGAACGTTGTCAATTAACGATTGAAACCATGAAGGAAATATCAAAAGAAATGAAGCAAGCTTCAATTAAATTTGGGGAGAAATAAAAATGAAGGTAATGAATAATCCGATGGAGGAAAGTAAAGCATTTCCTCTTATTATGACTTATTCTACACCAGCTATTATTGCATTATTGATTAGTGCGATTTATAACATTGTCGATCGAATGTTTGTTGGAAATTATGTTGGAGATTTAGGTTTAGCCGCCTTATCAGTTTGTTTTCCGATAACTTTTATTATGATTGGAATTGGACTTTTAGCAAGTGCCGGTGGTGGAACATTGTTTGCTTTAAAACTTGGAGAAAAAGATATGGAAGGGGCAAATCGAGCATTTGGAAATGCCTTTAGCTATGTGTTAATCTTAGAATTAGTTGTGACTGTTTTATTACTTTTAATAGGTCAAAAATTTTTACGACTACTTGGTGCAAGTGATGTTGTGTACCCAATGGCTAAACAATACTATGACATTGTTGTCTTTGGGTCTGTTTTTCAAGGATTAACATTTGTATTGAATGATTTTACTCGTGTTTCAGGAAAAGTTTTTTTAGCCTTATTGATTACTGGAAGTGGCGCGATTGTTAATATTATTCTAGATGCGATTTTCGTTATTGGTTTTGGATGGGGTGTTCAAGGCGCTGCATTAGCAACGGTCATTGGACAAGTTATCTCGACTTTAATTGGATTATGGGTCATCTTTGGAAGAAAGACGATTTTAAAGCCGAAAAAAAATGATTTTAAATTAGATCCGTCAATCATTCAAGAAATTACGAAATTAGGGGTTGCTTTATTCATTGCACAGTTTGCCTTTGGATTCATTAGTTTAATTTATAATGTGTATCTTGGAAAGTATGGCGGAGATTTAGCCATTTCTGTTTACGCGATTATCTCAAGTATTATGACTTTCGTTCTTATGCCAGCGAGTGGACTAAGTCAAGGGATGCAACCGATTCTAGGATGTTGTTATGGAGCTAAATTATATCCTCGTGTCAAATATATGATGAAAACAGGGTGCTTAATTTCCATCGTTATTACAACGATTATTTGGATACTGGTTCAACTGTTCCCATCTCAGCTTGTTTATTTATTTGGTGGTGGACAAAATGAAGATTTAATGTCTTTAGGGGTAACAGCCTTGAGAGTGAACTTTAGTTTGATTCCGATTGTGGGATTTGTGCTCTTATGCATCACCTTTTTCCAAGCGATTGGAAAAGCTAAACCTTCTATTATTTTAACGCTTGTAAGACAAGTGATTGCTTTAGTTCCATTTATTATTATATTACCAATTTTCTTTGGAGTAGAAGGGATTTTCTTTGCTCAACCTATTAGTGATCTAATTACTTTACTGATGTCAACTATTCTTTTAAGAGCAACGTTTAAAGAGTTAGATCAACAAGAATCAGGGCAATCTTAAGATTAAGCTTGTGAGTGTTATAGGTACCAATCAGTTGAATGGACATATAATATATAGAATATATAAAGTGGATAAGAGATTAATTAAAAGCGACCGTTGTCGAAAAATGACGGTCGCTTTATTGTTGAGGAAATCTTTTTAGATTGCTTATTTTTTCTGTGTATGATACAATTAATTTAACTTAATAGTCTTTTTTTATTTAAATTTGAACCACTGTGGTAGTGTTGAACTCGAACATTGATTGAAATTTTTTGAAATATGGCATTAAGAAATAAAATATCTCAGGAGGTACTTGACTATGACTACAGGTACAGTAAAATGGTTTAACTCAGAAAAAGGTTTCGGATTCATCACTGTTGAAGGTGGAAACGATGTATTCGCTCACTTCTCAGCTATCCAAGGTGAAGGATTCAAAACTTTAGAAGAAGGTCAAAAAGTTTCTTTCGAAATCGTTGAAGGTGACCGTGGACCTCAAGCAGCTAACATCGTTAAATTATAATTTTTAACTCATTAGCTTAAAGGCTGTGAATAGAGAATCTATTCACAGCCTTTTTTTATTTGATTTGGTTAGTCTAAAATTGGAGTTATGTGTATATATTTAATATAGGGCAATAAATACAGTGATAGATATTGGAAGATTTGATGGGATTGAAAATAATGGAGCTTTATTTTCATTATATAAGATAACAAAGAGAGGGGAGGGGCTGTTCCTTGATGATTGACGAAAGGGAAATAAACTCTTTTAAATGAGCTGAATAAGTGAATCGTTAACTTTTAAAGGGCTACTAGTGACAACTTTCGATAAATATAGATGTCTATGTATCAAAGGAACAGAGAAAATGATGAAAAATATTATGAGATTATGTATTCAAGAGGCGGTGAACGGCGTTAATAAAGGTGAAGGAGGTCCATTTGGTGCCGTTATTTTAAAAGATGGCGAACTGATAGCAGTCGCTCATAATACGGTCATAACAACAAATGATCCAACGGCACATGCTGAAATCAATGCGATTCGTCAAGCTTCACAAAAACTACAAAGATTTGATTTAAGTGATTGTATTTTAGTGACCTCATCAGAGCCCTGTCCGATGTGTTTATCTGCTATTATGTGGGCAGGAATTAAAAAGGTCTATTACGGATGTAATGTTCATGACGCGAAAGAAATAGGATTCGCAGATGAATTTATTTATCATTATTTAAAAAATAAATCACTAACTGAACCACCTATTATTCTTGAAGAATTATTAAGAGATGAAGCGCTAGAAGCTTTTAAAATTTGGTATCAAAAAGAAGATAAAGTACCCTATTAAGGAGGTATAAAGGAGGGGAGCTATCTTATGCAAAGGGTGAGTTATGGTATGCCCCAACTCATCGAGTTAAACTCGGTTGAAGAAAATGTTCGACTTTGCTCACAGTTGGGGCTTGATTTTATTGAGTTAAATTGTAATTTACCATCGTGCCAACCTGAAACGATGAATGTTCATTATCTAAACTTATTGAAAGATCAGTATGGGATCAAGTTTACTTTGCATTTACCTGAAGATTTAGACTTAGGACATTTTAATCGTCATGTCCGTGAAGCCCATTTGAAAGTTTTAGAGGAGGCGATTGGGGTTGCTGATCGCTTAGGATGTAAAATTTTAAATATTCATATGAATCCAGGCGTTCATTTTACACTTCCAACAGAAAAAATTGAGTTATACGGTAAATATCAACAGCAATATTTATCAAATATTAAATCTAGTCTAGAATTGATTGATATTTGGCTAGGGGGAACAGGCGTTCATATCTCAATTGAGAATACCGGTTTGTTACATCGGCCTCACATTCAAACAGCTGTCAATCAATTGCTTAAAAGCGGGCGTTTTTGTTTAACATGGGATGTGGGTCATGATTATATTTCATCACACGCGGATCGAGAATTTATGTTAAATCATCGTTCATCTATTAAGCATATTCATCTTCATGACGCAAAAGAGAGAAATGATCACTTAGAACTTTATACAGGAGAAGTTGATTTAAATGAAAAATTACAAATAGCGAGTGAAAATCAGGCAAGTGTTTTAATCGAGGTTAAGACAAAAGAGTCATTAATTCATTCAGTGGCGAAGTTAAAAGAAAAGCATATTTTTAAATAATAAAACCTCCATATTGGAGGTTTTTTTCATTGTGAAAATTCTGATTCAAAAAATTCGATTTTAGCTTGTAAAATTCGTTCAAGTCCCGAAATTGCTTGAGAAATCTCATCTAAGCAAAGTTTTGCATTGTATAACTCATCTGGGGTTATCCCCTGGGAATTAACGATATTATTTAATCGTTGTGATTCATTGTAAATGACATCTGAAAAAAAGGATTCTTGTAAAGCGATAGAGGCAATCAAATTATTAATTGCTTGATTGTGATTTGATTGATCAGACGATAACATATAAATTTCCTCCTTATTACGATTGTTAAAAATTAAAGATACTTATATTTTATGTTATGCGAGGAGAATCTAAGGTGTTATTGAAAGACAATGATTTTATCGCGTATAACTAGAGTTATTTGATAAATACTAAAGATAATCCATGAGGAGGTGAAACAATGAGTCCAAAAGAACTTTTATATATTCAAGATGCGTTAGGACATGCTCAGCATATGGAGAAAAAATGTCGTCAATGTGCGACTCAAATTCAAGATGAAGAGTTAAAAGTAGTAGTAGAGCGTTTAGCTAATAAACATAAAATGATCTTTGATCAATTTTATCAACTATTAAATCAGTAAGGAGGGATTAGTATGAACGATCGTGATTTAATGGAAGATGTACTTTTAGTCGTAAAGGGTGCAGCTGACCTTTATTTACACGGAACAATTGAGTCATCAACATTAAATGTTCATTCAACATTCGAAAAAGTTTTAAATGATACATTATGTATGCAAAATGAAATTTATAACTTAATGGCACAAAAGGGTTGGTATCCGACACAATCTGCTGAGCAACAACAAATTGATCAAGTTAAACAAAAATATGCTCAAGCTGCTGGACAGGGTCAAAACTAACCAAAAAGATTCATCTTAAAATGATGAATCTTTTTTATAAAGAGTAAATAGTAATTATTATAGTTTTTAATTTTAATGATTATATGGTCTAATAAAGGGGAAATATAAGAATAATTGTTGGTAAAAATTTAGAAAGTATGTTATTTTTATTAATGATATAGAAACGACCTAGTGAAAAATTAAATAGTTTAGGAGTGAATTCGTTGTTCTTAACAGTTGGAGAAAAAATACGTCAAGCTAGACAACAATTTAATTTGAAACAGGGGAGCTTTCGTAATTTTGGGATTACGCAACATTATTTGAGCATGATTGAAACAAATAAGCGTCAAGCACCAGAGCAGACGCTAAGGGATATCTATGATGCTTTCATCAATTTAACGAACGGTGAAATAGAATCTTTTTATACCTTTGAAGAATTTTGTTTACCTATTGAACTACAAGTTAGCCGTTGGTTAGATCAACAATTGAATTCAGAAACATTACCCCAAAGGTATGAAGAACTTATGCTAATTGTTGAAAAATATTCATTAGGCGAGTATATGATATTTATTGATGAGCGAATGGGTGAATATTATTTTAAAGCCCAAGATTATTCAATGATGGCATATCATTATCGTCGTGCCATTGGTAATTCGAGGAAGTTTAAATTAAATCCATCGTCTTTATATTTTGAATTTGGAAGGCGTCTAAGAAAGATTGGAAAATATGACGAAGCTGTATTGGTCTTAAGTTTAGCCTTCTTAGTAGCTAAAGAATTATCGCCTGATTCTCTGTTAGTTTGCGATGCACAAATTTATTTAGCGCTAACATATCATCGTATGAAAGAGTATCGATTAGGACTTGAAGTTGTTAATGAGTTATTGAAGAATAAAGATAATTTAAAAGAAGGTCGATATGTAGGAACTTTGATTGTTAAAGAGTTATGTATGAGACGTTTAGAAGGTGCAGAAAAATCAAGAAAATACTTATATGAGTTATTAGATTCTGATATACTAAATCAATTTCCTAGTTTCTCTCATTATGTGTATCATAGTTTAGGATGGAATTATCTTGAGTCTCAAAAATATGAGAAAGCATTGGAGGCTTTGCAAAAAGCATTACCGTTGCGGCCTAAACAATTAGATAAGGCCATAACAACTTTATTAATTGGTCGTATTTACTTTGAAATAGGTCAGTATGAAGAAGCACAAAAATATTATAGTGAAACGAAAGAGACTATTCTGATGTCAGAAAGTCTTCGTACGAAGCTATTATGGATAGATGAACAATTAGATTTATATTGCAAACTAAATCAAATCCATCAAGTTAAAGAATTGTTTATTGAGTTAAAGTCCTTAGTAGATATTGATAAGTTTCCAGAATCAATGTTATATGAGCTAAAGACAAGTATGTATAAAAGATTTGAAGGGTTATCATCCCTTCGAAGAGAAGAATATCTTTTTTTATATAATTTCTTTGCCTCTTAAAAATATCACAAAATATCACATACTTATGTGATATTTTTTTTGTTTCTTTTACTATAGTTATATAGTATTATAGACATGTACAAAGGGTAATGTACACAGGGACTAATTCTGAGTTATTTAATTTGGGAGTAAATAGCTTAGATAAGTAGACTTATTTAAAAGGTGGGAATTTTAAATAAGTTATATATGGGTAGAGATTGTTCTCATTCTTTTTATAAAATTTAAATCATCGTAGGGGTACGTTGGTTGAATCTAAAAATCCGTTTAATGTGGGAATTAAACGGATTTTTTTTATTTTAAAGGAGAAACTATATATGATTAACAACTTTTAGATTGATTTTGGAGGGCGACTATGCTTGAGGTGACACTGTTAGGCTGTGGAGGAGGAATGCCTTTACCAACTCGATATTTATCAGCAATATTGCTTCAATATAAAGGAAGAAAGATTTTAATTGACTGTGGAGAAGGTACACAAGTATCAATGCGAGAAATTAATAGTGGTTTTAAATCAATAGATATTATTTGTATTACGCATATTCATGGTGATCATATAATTGGTCTTCCTGGGATATTGGGTACGATTGGAAATAGTGGTCGTCAACAACTATTATATATTATTGGACCAGAGGGAATTAAAGAAGCTGTTGCAGCAGCGAGAGTTATTGCTAAATATTTACCTTATGAAATCATCGTGATTGAGAATCCTCGAACTCTTATTGAAGGATTAACTGATGAATTGAAGGGACAAGTTGTCATTGAAACGTTAGAGGTGGAGCATTCTTCCCCATGCTTAGCATATAAAATTCATATTAAAAGACGGCCAAAGTTTGATGTGGAGAAAGCAATAATGAATCAAGTCCCTCGTTTATTATGGAATCGACTTCAACAGGGCGAAGATATAATTGAATATGAGGGAGTAACCTACGTTAAAGAGATGGTGCTAGGTAAACAACGAAAAGGCATTCAAGTGACAGTAGTTACTGATACTCGTCCAATTAATCAAATTATTCCTTTTATCCAAAAAAGTGACTTATTCATTTGTGAAGGAACATATGGAAGTTTAACAGATATTGATAAAGCCATTAAAAATAAGCATATGACTTTTGAAGAAGCGGCAACTTTAGCTAAAAAAGCGGAAGTTGATCAACTATTACTGACACACTTTGGCGCTGCTATGACTGATCCGGCGGATTACAAAGAAAATGCGACTTCAATTTTTGAACAAACCATTATAGGAGAAGATCACTACTCGATACAATTAAATTTCAAAGACTAGAACACATGTTTGGGATTTCTAAAAAGGATGTGGTAAAATAATAGATATTCCAAATGATGGAGGTTAGTATAATGATTAATTGTATTGGAAAAGTTACAATCTATGTAAGCAATCAAGAAGAAGCAAAGCAATTTTGGACAGAGAAAATGGGATTCGTTTGTCATGAACAACCAATGGGACCTAATTTTAAATGGATGGAAGTTCGTCCAAACGAAGGAGCAGTTACATCATTCATTATTTATGAAAAAGAATTAATGCAAAAACAAAACCCAACTGCTAATGTAGGACATCCAAATGTTATTTTAAGCACTCAAGAGATTGAAAAAGCTTATGATCAAATGAAAGAAAATGGAGTAGAAGTTGGCGAATTACAAGTCATGCCATATGGTAAAATGTTCTCATTTAAAGATCAAGATGGGAATGCTTATTTACTTCGTGAAGATAAATAATTTATATAGACTATATAAGTCCAGATAAGTTTTTTACATCGTAAAAACTTTTAGCTGGACTATAGTCTGCCTTGAACGGCATGATCATCCCATATTTCGGTTGCTGTATTAAACGTAGAAAACATTTCTGTTTGTATATAGTTATCTTAAAGGGTGCTAGTCTTTTTTTATTTTTCTTAGAATTTGTTAGGGGGAAAAGCATAACATATTTTTAGTATTTGGAATATAAGTAGATAAGTTGGTAATTCTAATAAGGTACCGTTTGAGGAGGTAGATTATATGGAAAAAAAAGTGCGACTTATTAGTGCTATTATTGTACCAGCAGTATTGTTTGTTTTATTTACTACTACTTATCAAAATTATCTTCCACAAAGAAATGTAATGGAGTTATTGGATAATTATAAATCATTACATTATGATTCAGAAAATGTTGCGATTAGATTATCTACTGATTCATCAGTCGAAACAGTTCTTTTAAATAAAGTGTTACCAAACATGAACTATAAAATTTTAGAGAGTCATATTGATGGAGATACAGCAATCGTTTCTCTACAAATAAGTAATATTAATTTGGATCATATGCTTAATGATTATCAAGCTAGTTTAGTTAAACAAACATTGAAACCTGTGCAAGATCAAAATTTACAGTCAACTGCACAGATTGACGACTTTGAGATTAGTTTATTAGTTAATTTAATTGATGATCCATCGATTAAAAAAGAATATGTCAGCCAAGATATTGAGCTAACACTTCATAAACAAGACGGAATTTGGGTACTAGAGGATAATGAAGCTTTTTTTAAAGCGGTTATGGGATATCAATCTGATGAGATTACATTCGAACATCTACTTCGTGAAGTTCAGTAGAAATAGAAAGCTATTTTGATTATAACAATCAAAATAGCTTTTTTTATAAGACAGATTGTAATATTAAGTGTAACACATAAAAAACCCCCTCATTTAACTGGGTAAATGTATTGAGAATCACCAAATTTACTTTTAAACATAAGATAAATTGGGTTATTTAATTGATTAGATGGAGGGATTTAAAATGGATCAAAATCTTTATCGTGCACTGAATCAACTGTTACAAGATTTAACTGTGGCAGAGCGAAATGTTCATATTCTTCACTGGAACTTAATTGCTGAAGGTTTTATCTATTTACATCCTTATTTGGGCGATGTTTATAATCAAATTTTTGAGTATATTGATATTACCGCTGAACAAATCCGTTTTCAAGAAGCATTGCCCGAAGGAACATTACAAGAGGCTACTTCCCATACTCGTTTAAATAGCATTGACTCAAAGCGTACTTATTCTAGCCAAGAAGCGATTACTATTACAATTTCGAATCTTGAGTATTTAAAAGCATTTACAAATAATATTATTACTTATGCCGATGAAAATAAATATTGGGATATTGTTGATGTTTTTACTGCACAGGTGGTTTACTATGATAAAGTTCTATATTTCTTAAGAAGCTCTCTAGAAAAATAAGCTTTAGTTTTATATGTTAATTTATTGTAAACGAACTCATTGAACTCAAAGCATCTCATCGCGTTACTTTTTACAGTTGTTTTAGTTGATAGTTTCCTAAAGCAGTTTATTATTATTTTATTTTTTATGAGTAATTGTATCTATCTTTCATAAGTTAAGATGAGGTTAAGACATGGATGTTCCCCCCTTTCATTTAGTTGATAATGAATGAGGGCGAGCATCCATGTCTTTTTATTGTTAGAAAATACTTTTAAAGCTACTGTAACTCAATAATATAAGTTAGATGTTAAGTGGAAATTTTTTTGGAAAGCGCTATTTTCAAAAGTTGATCTAACTGGTATTATTAGGTATAGTATTAAACTTTAATTAGGATGAAATCGGAGGGGATAAATAAATTAAGATTTAAAGAAGGATTTATTATCTTAAGTCGTTGATATAATCATCATCATTGATAAATATCTTTATGGAATATTGAAGAAAAATATTGCAATTCGATTAGTTAATGAACGATAAAAAATAGATGATGTGACGACTTATTACTACAACGATTTATTTGAGGGATGGCGGTATTAGCCGTTAAATGAGAGAGATTGAATATGAAGAATGGAGAGTAAAAATGGAACAGTACATTAGTGAGCAGTTTAAAGTGACGTTTAAACCGATGGCAAATTCAGGGGCGGTCATCGAAGGAGAGCGATATCGAATTTCTTTTTTAACCTCGCGTTTAATTCGATTAGAATATGAGGAGAATGGATGTTTTGAAGATCATGCCAGTCAAGCGTTTTGGTATCGTGAACAAGAGGTACCAGCATTAAAGATTAAAGAAACAGAAGATATCATTGAAGCATCAACTGAACATTTACGTTTACGATATGTGAAAAATCAACCTTTTAGCGTGGATACTTTATCAATTGAGTTAAAATATTCATGTAAAATTTGGCGTTATGGAACGGAAGAAGGTCAAAATTTAAAAGGAACGGCTCGAACATTAGATGAAGTGAACGGGATGTTACAACTTGAAAAAGGGTTAATGTCAAGAGATGGTTATGTTATTATTGATGATTCAAAATCACTTGTTTTTAACGAATCAGGTTGGCTACAGCCACGCACCGCATCAGGAGTTGATTGTTATTTCTTTGGATACGGAACAGATTTTAAAGGATGTCTAAAAGATTATGCCAAAGTTTCAGGAAAAACGCCTTTAATTCCACGTTTTGCACTTGGAAACTGGTGGAGTCGTTATTGGCGTTATTCTGATGAAGAGTTATTAAAATTAATGACTCGCTTTGAAACGGAGGAAATTCCATTGTCGGTTTGTATTATTGACATGGATTGGCATCAAGTTGCCATTGATCCGAAATACGGAAGTGGCTGGACCGGTTATTCATGGAATCGTGACTTATTTAAAAACCCAACGCAATTTTTAAAACAATTACATGATAAAAAGTTAAAAACGTCTCTTAATTTACATCCAGCTGATGGAATTCGAGGCCATGAAGATTGTTATAAAGATGTGGCTGAATTTATGGGCGTGAATGTTGAGGAAGAACAAGCCGTTCAGTTTGATATTTCAAGTCCAAAGTTTATGAAAGCTTACTTTGATAAAGTTCATCAACCAATGGAAGCTGATGGGGTAGATTTTTGGTGGATAGATTGGCAACAAGGTCAAAATTCAAGTATGAAAGGGTTAGATCCACTGTTCTTTTTAAATCATTTACATTATCTTGACTTAGGACGTGACCAATCTAAACGTGGCTTTACTTTTTCACGTTGGCCAGGTCTTGGTGGACACCGTTATCCCATTGGATTTTCAGGCGATACGATTGTAACATGGGAATCTCTTCAATATCAGCCATACTTTACAGCAACCGCTGCTAATGTAGGTTACGGTTGGTGGAGTCATGATATTGGTGGACATATGCAAGGGTTAGATGATTCTGAACTTTATGCGCGTTGGGTTCAATATGGAGTCTTTAGTCCAATTAATCGCCTGCATACGTCAAGTGGGATTTTCAATCGCCGTGAACCATGGAAACATTCTCATGAAGCATTCAAGACGGCTAAACAGTATTTAAATCTACGTCATCAATTAGTGCCGTATCTTTATTCAATGGCTTGGCGAAATGAACAGGAAGGTCTTCCATTAGTTACACCACTTTATTACGATCACCCACATGAACAAAAAGCATATGATTATAAAAATGAGTATTACTTTGGTAGTGAATTATTAGTGGCTCCACACTTAACAAAACGCTCAAATGTGACAAATCGTAGTTATACAGAAGTTTGGTTACCAAGTGGAGATTACTTTAACTTCTTTACAGGAGAGCCTTATAAAGGAAATAATGTTTATCCGATGTATGGGAAATTAGAGGAGATGCCTGTATTTGCGAAAGCAGGAGCGATTATTCCTTTAGCAAAACATGATGATAATTCCATTGAAAATCCAGCTAAGATGGATATCTTAATTTTTGGAAAAATTCAAAATTCATTTAACTTATATGAAGATGATGGAGAAAGTCGTCAATACGAACAAGGGGCTTATGCAATTACAACGTTTGCTGTGGATGCAAAAGGAAATGATTTAACATTTAACATCTTACCGGTAGCGGGAGACGTATCCGTTTTACCAACACAGCGTGAATATTGTTTAAAATTTAGAGGTGTGAGTCAAGAGGCAGATATTGTCGTTAAGATCAATGATGAAATCATCAAGGCAGAAGCCTCTTACGATAAAGTCACTTCAACACTAAGTGTAGAGTTACCAAATTATTCGTATACGGATGTAGTTGAAGTTTTCATCACAAGTGAAGATTTATATGGTTATCATCATGATGTGAATGAAGCAATTATTGAGCTAGTTCAAGATTCAACGATCCCAATGACGGATAAACAAAAGTTTGAACCATATTTCTACGGAATTTTAGATGAGAACTTGACGATCAATGAACGAATGATACGTACACTAGCTATGCCAATTCATGAAGAAGTCAAACAAGCTGTACTATCTATCTTATTGAAAGCAAAAATGGATGACGAAAAATAAGATTAAAACCTTAGAGATGAAGTGAAATTCATTTCTAAGGTTTTTTGATTTCACGATTAAATTGTGGTGTTTTTCCCTCTAAAATAGCATGAGACTTTAATTTCATGTATAAATATCGTAAAAACTGTCGCATTTATATTGACAATTCGTTATAAAAAAATGGTATAAAGAGAAAGGATATACAGTTTGATTGAGAAGGATTCATAAAAAAGGAGAGAATAAGAATGATTAAATTAATTGCGACAGACATGGATGGAACATTATTAACAAGTGAAAAGAAGTTTCCTCCACATATGTTTAATATAATTGATCAGTTACATGAACGTGAGATTAAATTTGCGGTAGCTAGTGGACGTCAATACTATACGTTATTAAAAGATTTCGAGTCTGTAAAAGATGAAGTAACATTTATTTGTGAGAATGGAGCGCTTGTCTTTGATAAAGGAGAAAATATTTTCTGTGATGCAATGGCATATGAAGATATTGTGAAATTGATTGAAATGATTCGTCAAATCAAAAATGCTTATCCAATTCTATGTGGAGTAGAATCAGCTTATATTGAGGATACTCATGAAGAATTTAATGAAAATGCAGATATGTATTATGCTCGTTGTGAACGTGTGGATGATTTACTTGAAGCTGCAAAGAGAGATAGAATTTGTAAAATAGCTATTTTTGATACAGAGGATGCGCAAATAAATACTTACATGCATGTTAAACATTTGAATGATAGCTTTAAAGTTTCGCTATCAGGACATCAATGGGTAGATATTATGAATCCGACGGTTAATAAAGGTGAAGCCATGCGTCTAATCCAAAAGAAATATAATATCTCTTATGATGAGACAATGGCTTTTGGAGATTACTTAAATGATTATGAGATGATGCAAACTTGTTATTATAGTTATGCTATGGAAAATGCCCATGAAGATTTAAAAGCTATTTGTAATTTCAATGCCCCATCCAATGATGAATTTGGAGTGATTACGACAATAGAACATTTTTTAAAAAAATAAAAAGCATATTATTTGTCTAAAAAAAAGTCGTGTGAGATAATGAAAATGTCTCAGAGAGACAACTGTAAAACAATACAATAAAGTCCTTGCCAAGACTTTTTTTAAACAGTAATTTATCCCCTCAAGAGTATTTAATAATTACCCCCTCAAATAATTATTAATAACCTCAAAAACTTGATCCGGTTACCTTTTGTAACTGGATCTTTTTTTGTTCTTAAAGATATTGGCTTGGAATTGTGTAAAAAAGTAAATTTTACTATAAAAGACCATACATTTAACCATATATCTATAACATCTAAACATGGTAAGAAAACGGTTCCTCGTTTATAATGAAGGCATGTTCAGGACAATCTGAAAGATTAGATGAATGAAGAATAAGGAGAGGGAACCATGCCGATTTTATTTAACGAGCAAACGAAAGAGTTTCATTTATACAATGATGAAGTAAGCTATATCATGAATATCTTACCAAATCACCAATTAGGGCAATTATACTACGGTAAAAAAATTCGTCATAATGACTCATTTGCACATTTATTAGAAGAACGTCCACGTCCATTATCAGCCTGTGCGTTCGAAGGAAATATGAGCTTCTCAATGGAGCATATTAAACAAGAGTATCCTTGCTATGGAACAGGTGATTTCAAATATCCTGCCTATGAAATCTTACAACAAAACGGAAGTGACATTACAAACTTTGAATATGTTTCACACTGTATTTATAATGGAAAACCAAGACTTTCAGATAAATTACCTGCAACATATGTTGAAGTTGATGAAGAAGCAACAACAGTAGAAGTTACATTAAAAGATGAACTAATTCAAACTAAATTAGTATTAACTTATACTATTTACGAAACACGTCCGGTTATTACTCGTAATGCCCGCTTCAAACATTTAGGAGAAGAGCAAATCACATTAACAAGTGCGATGAGCGCATCTGTTGATTTACCAGACTATGATTATGAAATGATTGAATTAACAGGGGCATGGTCAAGAGAGCGTTATGTTAAAAATCGTAAATTAGAACATGGAATCCAAGCTGTGTATAGTATGCGTGGAGCTAGTAGTTCAAACTATAATCCATTTCTAGCCTTAAAACGTCCACATACAACTGAATTTGATGGAGAAGTTTATGGGTTTAGCTTAGTTTATAGTGGAAACTTCTTAGCACAAGCAGAAGTTCATACATATGGCACAACTCGTGTAATGATGGGATTACATCCAAATCGTTTTAACTGGGTACTAAGTCAAGGTGAAGAGTTTCAAACACCAGAAGTTGTCATGGTATATAGTGAAAATGGTTTAAATGGAATGAGTCAAACTTATCATGAGTTATATCGTACACGTTTATGCCGTGGATATTGGCGAGATCGTGTGCGTCCAATTCTAGTGAATAACTGGGAAGCCACATATTTCGATTTCAATGAAGATAAAATTGTGTCAATTGCCAAAGATGCAAAAGATTTAGGGATTGAATTATTCGTCTTAGATGATGGATGGTTTGGTAACCGTGAAGATGATACAGTAGGATTAGGTGACTGGTACGTTAAAAATTTTGAAAAGTTACCTAACGGAATCACGGGACTTGCAAATCGTGTCACTGAATTAGGGATCAAATTCGGATTATGGTTTGAGCCAGAAATGGTAAATAAAGATAGTGACTTATATCGTGCCCATCCAGATTGGATTTTAACAACACCAAACCGTCGTGCCTGTCATGGACGTAACCAATACGTTTTAGATTTTTCACGTCAAGAAGTTGTAGACTATATCTATGAAGCCATGGCAAAGGTATTAGGGGAAGCTCCAATTTCGTATGTAAAATGGGATATGAACCGTAACATTACAGAATGTTTCTCAGCAGTAGCTAATGCTGCCGATCAAGGGAAAGTATTCCACAAATATATTTTAGGAGTATATGATTTATATGATCGTTTAACGACAAAATTCCCTGAAATTTTATTTGAATCATGTGCAAGCGGAGGGTCACGTTTTGATCCAGGTATGTTATACTATGCACCACAAACTTGGACAAGTGATGACACAGATGCGATTGAACGTTTAAAAATCCAATACGGAACATCAATGGTATACCCAATCAGCAGTATGGGATCACACGTGTCAGCTATTCCGAACCACCAATTATATCGTCATGCACCATTATCGACGCGTGCAAATGTCGCTTACTTTGGAACATTCGGATATGAGTTAGACTTAAATAAGTTAACAGATGTAGAAAAAGAAGAAGTAAAAGAACAAATTAAATTCTTTAAAGAATACCGGGAAACAATCTTCAATGGAACATTCTATCGCTTAGTAAGTCCGTTTGAAGGTAATGAAACATGCTGGATGATGGTTTCACCAGACCAAAAAACAGCATTAGTTGGATATTATCGTCCACTAAATGAAGTGAATGTTGGATTCCGTCGTGTGAAATTACAAGGATTAAATCCTGACTTTAAATACCATGTTTCAATTAATGAGACAACTCACTACGGTGATGAGTTAATGAATGCTGGTTTAATTACATCAGATGGTTCATGTGGTGAAAATAAAAATCCATACGATGGGACAAATGGAGACTACCAATCACGTATCTACGTTTTAACAGCGGAATAATAAAAAGATGTAGAAGGATTTACTTTCTACATCTTTTCTTTTTGGTGAGGATCTGTATCTCGTTTATAATAGTTTTCGGTATTAGATTTCCGATATTGAGTTGGCGTTAAGCCAGTCACTTTTTTTAAAGTTTTTGAAAAAGCAAGTGGGTCTGTGTATCCACAAGAATGAGCAATAGTATTAATTGAAAGAGTCGTATTCATTAATAATTCGGAAGCTTTCGTAATACGAAATTTAAGTAGAAATTGTTGAGGTGACAGATGCATCGTTTGTTGAAAAATGGTTGTTAAATAGGTTCGACTAAGTGAAACATAATTTGCGATATCTGCAACTAAAATAGGGTTCTGATAATTTTTTTGAATGTATTCAATGGCTTTACTAATATAGAGATTATCAATTTCTACATCTTCTTCGTATGGAATTTCAGCTGATTTGGCAAGAGCAGCAAAGAATAAAAATAATAATCCTTGTAAGGAAAATTCATTATAGTGGCTCAATGTATCGTGCCTCATCATTTGATCGAGATAAGACTTTAACAAATCAGAATCATTGCAAGAGAAAGTATAAGTCTTTTCGTCCAATCCACTATATTTTAGATACGTTTCAGCTTTACTACCATCAAATCCAATCCATAAATAAGTCCATGGCTCCTCTTCATCCGCTTGATAAAATGTTAACTCCTTTGGTCGAATTAAAAATCCTTGATTTGCCTCAATCGTATACTTACGCTCATTCACATAGTAATAGCCTTTTCCTTTCAATACATAATGAATGAGATAATTAGGTCGAACTGCCGGTCCAAAAGAATAAGAAGATGGACACTCTTGATGTCCACAATATAATAAATAGAAATCTTCAAATGTTTGATCCTTAAATTTTAAAAATGAATAACTTAGTGACATACAATCCCCTCATAATTACTAAGACATCTTTACTAAGATTATAGCGTAAAAGATGGTAAATAGATAAAAAATAACAATAAAATTGGAGAAAAAAATATGATTATGATATGCTTAACAAAGATATATAAGTTCATCTAAGTTTTTTACATTGCAAAAAGTTAACCCCCTAGCAGTGGAGGAATAGATTTCTTTCAGAAATCGCTAGGTGACCCACGGCATAACTATCAAATATTTAGGTTGCCGTAGTAAAAGTAGATTTTATTTTTGTTTGTATATAGATTTTAAGTTTAATTACGTTAATTAGAGTAATGATTATTAGAATCTTATAACATAGTTAAAGAGAGGTATTAAATATGGATTTTAATGCATTGAGTGGAGTCGTTGTCACTAAGGAAAGTCCTAATTATGAAGAATGTTGTTTATCTTGGAATCGTGCGATTGAGAAACACCCATTAGTTATTGTGTACTGCCAAGAGAATCAAGATGTTATTCAGGCAATCAAGTGGGCAAAGCAATACGGAGTTCCATTTCGAATTCGTTCAGGAACTCATCATTATGAAGGTTATTCAACAGGGGATCAATTATTAGTCATTGATGTTAGTTGTATGAACCGCATTGAGTTAAATGAAACAACCGTTAAAGTTCAAGGTGGCGTTCGTAATCGTGAATTGTATGAGGCTGTTTGTGGAGCGGGTTATCCTTTTCCAGGTGGTGGGTGTCCAACGGTAGGAGTTGCTGGCTATACACTTGGTGGAGGCTGGGGATATTCTAGCCGATTATTTGGATTAGGCTGTGACCAATTAATTGAAGCTGAGGTTATTACTGCAGAAGGGCAATTAATCGTGGCAAATGCTAATCAACATGAAGATTTATTTTGGGCGCTTCGCGGTAGCGGTGGCGGAAACTTTGGAGTGGTGACGTCATTAACGTATCGCTTACCAGAAAAAATAGAAATGGCAACATTAATCAATATTGATTATGAACACGTTGGATTTGCCAAAGTGGTTGATGTCGCGCTTCGTTATCAACGATTCTTTAAAAATTTAGATCGTCGTTTGAATTTAAAGATGGCGATGTATAATTCTGAAACGAAAGGAAAAGGCGTAAAGTTAACAGGACTTTTCTATGGTTCAAAAGAAGAAGCTCAAGACTTGCTATCCTTATTCCAAGATGCTACTGATTTTGATTTTTACTATATGACTGTTTTACAAGCGAATCGTGAGATTCAAGATAGCCATCCAGAGTTTGAAATGTACCGTTCAGGTGGACGTTTTATTCATCGTGATTATAGTGCCGATGAATTATTAACCATGTTAGATTTAATTGATGAACGTGCACAAGGTTCATTATATACAGCAATTACGTTCTATGGATTAGGTGGTGCCATTGCTGATATAGAAAAAGATGAGACAGCTTTTTATTATCGTGATGCTTCCTTTATTCTTGGTTTCCAATCGGTATGGGAAGATCCAAAGTACCGAGCTATTAATAATGAATGGGTATTAGAACGTTTTAATGTATTAGCAACCTATACACGAGGATCATTCATTAACTTCCCGATTGTGCAACCGGGTGATTATGAAAAGAACTATTATGGAGATAATTTAGAAGCTTTAAAAGCAGTTAAAAGAAAGTATGATCCTGAAGGGATTTTTCACTTTGAACAAGCCATAAAACCATAAAAAAGCGGATAAAGTATCCGCTTTTTTTGAGTCAAAATGACAGTTTTAAAATAAGACAAAATCACATTGACACTCATCCCTTGGACTGATAAGATGATAAGGAATTTTGAAGTGTAAAGTTTAATCATTTTAACGCTAAAAAGGAGAGATAAATGTCATGATGACGGATATGACTAAAGGAAATGCAACAAAGTTAATTCTTGCTTTTACGGTTCCTATTTTAATTGGGAACTTATTTCAACAACTTTATAGTATGGTTGATACAGCGATTGTTGGGCAGTTTGTGGGGGTGCAGGCTTTAGCAGCTGTTGGATCAACAGGCGGGTTAATTTTTTTAGTACAAGGATTTGTTAATGGATTAACCCATGGATTCTCAGTGATTGTTTCTCAACGATATGGAGCGAATGATGAAGAAGGAATAAAAAAAGCAACAGCAACGTCGATTTATTTATCGGCTATTGCAACTGTTGTTTTAACGATTATTTGTGTACTTGGGGCTAAGTCTATTTTACAGTTGATGAATACGCCAGCCGATATTATGGACGAGGCCTCGTTATATGTCATCATTTTCTTTGGGGGATTAGTAGCGACGATTGTTTATAACTTACTAGCTTCATTATTACGTGCATTTGGAGATAGTAAAACGCCGCTTTATTTTTTAATCTTAGCATCAATTACCAATATTGTTTTAGACCTTATCTTAATTATTAATTTTAAGATGGGAGTAGCTGGAGCTGCCATTGCGACTGTTGTCTCACAAGGACTATCCGGCTTTTTATGCTATCTCTACATGTTAAAGAAATTTGACATTTTGGCATTGAAAAAAGAACACTTTAAATATGATCCATTACTTGTCAAAGAGCTAATGTTTGTATCATTACCAATGGCACTTCAATACTCGATTACAGCGATTGGAGTAATGATTTTACAAGTTGCTGTGAATAGTTTTGGATCAACAACAGTAGCAGCTTTTACGGCAGCAAGTAAAGTGGAGCAGTTAGTTGTTCAACCAGGGATTGCACTGGGAATGACAATGGCAACATATTCAGCGCAAAACTTAGGAGCACGACAAATTGAACGTGTTCGTCAAGGAGTTCGCCAATGTACATGGATTACCTTAATTACAAATGCTTTAGCTGGGGTAATCGTTGTTTTATTTGGTAGCTATATCGTCCAATTATTTATCCCATCTGAAAATATGGATGCCCTCCCATTATCACAACAATATTTAAACACTGTTTCGATTTTCTTCCCAATTTTAGGATTATTATTCTTGTATCGTTTTACATTACAAGGAATTGGGAATACCGTTGTTCCAATGTTTGCAGGGGTCATGGAATTAATTATGCGTACATTAGTCGCCTTTACTTTACCAGGATTATTAGGTTATCAAGGGGTTTGTTTGGCTAGTCCATTCGCATGGATAGGAGCCACTGTTTGGTTACTATGGTCATACTTTAAAACGATGCCAAAGCTGCAAGCTAAACATGACGCACAATCAATAGAATTAAAAGAATTGAAATTAGAGAACAGTTAATAAAATAGATGTAAGTCCAGCTTCTTATTTCGAAGTTGGATTTTTTCTAAGGTAAATGTTTATAATAAAAAAGGAAACCTAAATATGATGTGACTTATTATTTAAATGGATAAAAGTAAACAGGTGATTCCAATAATAAACCATGATTTATATATTCATGATTTAAACTTTCGTGAATCCCTGACTATTAGATTGGAAAATAAAGTGCATTATGTTTGAAGAAGAGATAGTTAATGGTTATAATATAAGTATATTTAGAGTTTCAAAATTGAATGGAGGAATAACAATGAAATTTTATATTTGCCCTGAAAGTCAAACAGTTGTTGAAGTAGTAGCGGGACAACCTGCACCGTTAACTTGTGATGGAAAACCAATGGAAGAGTTAGTACCAAACTCAACTAATGCTGCTGTTGAAAAACACATGCCAGTTTTATCAGCTGAAAATGGAGTATTAAAAGTATGTGTTGGTGAAGTTGAACACCCAAGTATCGAAAAACACTGGATCCCATTTGTAGCTGTTAAAGCTGGAGATTTAGTATTACGTCGCTCAATCAACGCAACTGAAAAACCAGAAGCAATCTTCCCATTAGGAGATTTCAAAGGAGAAGTTGAAGTTTACGCTTGGTGTAATTTACACGGAATCTGGAAAGCTACAATCACATTATAATTTTCATGAATAGATGAGAGTCGGATTGAATCCGGCTCTTTTTTTGTATAAAAGTTTGTAAAATACAAAGTCTAAGACAGAAATTAAAGTGAGGTGTTTTTATGAAGATAGGGATGGCCTGTGATCATGCAGGTATCGAATTAAAAGAAGAGATTAAAATCTATTTACAAAATGAAGGACATGAGGTTATTGATTTTGAAACGAATCATGAAGAATCATGTGATTTACCAGATTACGTTTATCCCGCTTCAGTGGCTGTTAGTGAAGGGCAAGTAGAGCGTAAAATTTTAGTAGACGGCTTAGGCTATGGAAGTGCAATGATTGTAAATAAACTTCCTGGAATTTTTGCAGCTGTCTGCCAAGATCCCTTTTGTACGAGCTTGGCACGTTCGCATTCAAATCCCAACGTTATTTGCCTTGATGGTAAATTTATTAGCTAGGCCCTTGCTCTCGAGATTGTTAAGACCTAGCTCTCTACTGACTATTTATCGAACATCAAAAAATATACAACACGTGTGGAGAAAGTCATCCAGATTAATCAAAAACATGTGCGAGGCTAATAAGAAGTGATGAACTAAAGAAAGGTGATAATTAAATGGAAGAATTATTAGCACGTCAAAAGACATTAATGTTAAGTACATTAACGAGTAATCACAGTCCATTCATTAGTTATGCGCCCTATATTATGAGAGGCCATGATATCTACATCTATATTAGTCAAACAGCAGAACATTATCATAATCTAGTGGCTAATCCAGCCTGCGCTATTATGATTATCGAAGATGAACATGAGGCAAAAAATATTTTTGCAAGACAACGCGTCTCTTTTGTTGCTTCTGCTACTTTAGTAGAAGAGGAGGAGGAAGTTTATGAATGGTTTAAAGAAGCCCATGATCATAAAATGATTGAGCGTCTTCGTACCATGGATTTTGGATTCTTCAAATTAACATTAAAAAAAGGGCGATTAGTCAAAGGATTTGGACAAGCTTTTGATATTAATTATTCAAATGGTATCCCAAGTTTAAGTCCAGTCGGTGGAGAAGGGACCGCTCATCAAGTACATCTCCAAAAATTGTGAGTAATTAGACTCTTTTCAATTAAAAAGTTTTTATGTAAAATAACAGTAATAAGTTAGCAGTGGGGTATTAGCTAAACTTATCGATGGATTAAGATTTAGAAGAGAAGAGAATTAAAGGTGATGGTATTTTAATCATATCATCACAAGGGAAGGATGGAGTCATCATGAAATCGACAGACGTAATTAGTAAAACAACAAAGCCAGTGACAAAGGCAGATTGGTTAAAGCTTTTAAAACAATTAAATCTTGCTAGTGAAGAGTTATTAATTGTTTATACAGATTTAAAATCATTTGATTACGTTATTGGTGGAGCACAAACCATTATCGAAGCAATCTATGAGGTGGCAGGTTATCATACAACGATTATTATGCCGGCTCATTCAATTAACCAAACATGTCCAACTTTCTTTGATGAATCATTACCAAAGAAATGGAAATCGACTATTTATAAACACACACCAGCCTTTGATTCGGAAGTGTCACCGATTTTAGCAGGAGATGTTTCAGAAACTTTCGCAAGAAATCGAAACGTTTGTCGAAGTGAACATCCAATTGCTTCTTATTTAGCGTCAGGAAGAAAAGCAGATTGGTTTATGGCTAATCATCAATTACAATCAATGTTTGGGGAAAATTCACCGTTACAAAAATTATATGCACAAGATGCCAAAATTTTATGTTTAGGTGTAGATTATACTCAGTTAACAGCACTTCATTTAGCTGAATATTTAGCTAATTGTCGTACAAAAACAACTCATGAAGCAGTAATTCTTGAAAATGGAAAACGTGCATTAGTAGAGTTTGAAGATTTAGCGTTAGATTCTAGTCAATTTAATGAGCTAGGAGCGGCTTATGAACAAATAACTAATGTACAAAAGTATTCAGTTGGTGGAGGAAGTTGCTTCTTACTAGATTATCGATCATTGATAGACTTTGCTACGGATTATTTAAAATTAAATTAAAATTAGGGAGTAGGACATGAAATGTCTTATTCCTTTTTTTTATAATAAATTTGTGATTCTGTTATGACAAATTGCGGATTTACATCGTGTGATTCGGTTTCTATTTGATCAACGATTTGTAAATCAAATGCTAGTGCGATTTTATCTAAAGTAGGATAACGATTTAAATAACGATCATAAAAACCTTTTCCATAACCAATTCGATGACAATTAATATCAAATACGACACCTGGCATAATCATAAGACCCTCGTTATTAGAGATACACTCATTCGTCACAGGCTCTAATATTCCAAATGTACCAGTTGCTAAATCATCAAAGGTGTGAATCTGATAAAATTTCATTTCACCTTCAATAATTTTAGGGACAGCAATGATTTTATTCAATTTCCAGGCTGTTTCGATGATTAATCTTGTGGATACTTCATGACGATAATCGATGTAAGTATAAACGATTGGTGCATTCAAAAAAGAAGGATGATGGCAGACCTTTTGTTGGATTTGTTTACTTTTTTCTAAGATTTCAGTTGCACTTAATTGGAGACGTTGAGAGATAATTTCTTGGCGTAGTTGCTTTTTACTTTTCATATTCTCACCTCAAAAATTGATTATGCTCATTTTATGTTCAATCAGTTCGTATAATGTAAGTAGGAGGGATAGGATGGAAGAGATAATAAAGGAAATTATTTCAGAATATAAGAAACTTGATGAAGTGGAGGCCATTACATTAGCTGGTTCACGAGCAGCAGGCCGAAATGATCAGCAATCTGATATTGATCTGGATTTATTTATTACATGCCCAATTTCAATTGAGAAACGTCGTAGCATCGCATTAAAATTTGCTGATCAAATGGAAATTGGAAATGAGTTTTTTGGAAGTTCTGATGAATATATTTTAAGAGATTTTAACATTGATATAGATATTTGTCTATTTAATTTAGAAGACATTGTGAATAACCTTCATTCGGTGATGAATGAGTATCATGCTAGTACAGGGTATACAACTTGTTTTGTTCATAATGTTGTTAATGCTAAGCTTTTATATGATCGTAATGGCTTACTCAAACAGTTACAAAAAGAGTATCATCGACGCTATCCACATCAACTCAAACAAAATATTATTAACATGAATTATCCGATTTTAAGAGATGCTTTTTCATCTTACTATCATCAAGTCGAAAAGGCGATTAAGCGACAAGATTTAAATAGTCTGAATCACCGAGTGACTGCATTTTTAGCTAGCTATTATGATATTATATTCGCAATTAATGAAATGCTGCATCCGGGTGAGAAACGATTACTGTCAATTATTGAGCATTCTTGTCCTATTTATCCACCTGACGCTCAGAAACAAATTGAGCAATTAATTAGAAATATAGGAATTAATGATGAAGTTGTATTAAAGACAATGAATCAGTTAGTAGATGAACTACAAAACATGTTACCCAATGAATTGTTAGATAATAGACAGTAATGAAGATGCAAAAAAAGAAGCTTCTATTAGGAGAGAGCTTCTTTTTTTATTTGATGTTGTTGACGAAATTCAATTGGAGTAAATCCCGTTAATTTTTTAAACATCATTGTATAGTAGTTGTGGTTATTAAATCCAACAGCAAGTGCAATTGATAAAATCGACTCATTATTTTGAATTAGATATTGCTTACTTTTTTCGATGCGTAGTCGATTCAAAAATTTTGAGAAGGTCATTCCTGTCTCGTTTTTAAAAATACAACAAAAATAACTTTTATTTACGTTTAAATCTTTACATACATCTGTCAGTGTAATGTTTTTGTCATAATTTTTATGAATATAGTAAATTCCTTCTCGAACATAGGTGTTAAATTTAGGGGCTGAAAATAAATGTTGCCTCATAATATTTTCAAATAGCTTTCCAAGATAAGAGAGGCAATCAAAAGGTTTATAAGCGAATTGATTGTCCTTACCTAGATTAATAGATTGAAAAGGACCCGCAATAAAATAACCTGTTAGTTGGCGATAATTTTGCAAAGGAAGAACAATAAAATGGATATTTTCAAAATAAGTCAGTGTGGTTAAAGCATCTATTCCTTGTTTGAGATCGTGGTACAAAGAAGTTGAGTTAATAAAATCTTTTATAGACTCCTGAATATCAATATTAAAAATAGAGTTAAAGGTTTGATCGAGAAATTGTACGGGGATGTGGACACAAGTATAAAAATCTAGTAATACATTTTCAATTGATTTCATAAATTTCATCTCCTGTATTGAAATAGATTTAGTGAAGGAAGCGAATATCGTTATAGAAAAACAATATATAGTTTAAGCATTCAGTTTCATTATTGACTATAATATATTCATTGATAATGGTTATCAATTGATAACTCTATTATGTTACAAATAAAGGAGAAAAGCAATGAGAAAATTAGCAATTTACGGAAAAGGTGGGATTGGAAAGTCAACAACGACATCTAACTTATCGGCTGCATTATCTATGTTGGGGCTCAAAGTTATGCAGATTGGATGTGATCCCAAAGCAGATTCAACTAAAAATTTAATGGGAGGAAATTTTATACCAACTGTTTTAGAAGTAATGAATAAAAAAGGGGATAACATTACATTAGAAGATATTGTTTTTGAAGGATTTAATGGGGTGTTATGTGTTGAAGCTGGCGGACCTACTCCAGGGGTTGGTTGTGCAGGAAGAGGAATTATTGCTGCCTTTGAAAAATTAGCTGAATTAAATGCATTTGAAGTTTACCAGCCAGATATCGTTATTTATGATGTGCTAGGTGATGTTGTTTGTGGTGGATTCTCGATGCCAATTCGTAATGGATATGCTGATGAGGTTTATATTGTGACCTCGGGGGAAATGATGTCGATGTATGCTGCAAGTAATATTTCAACAGCAGTTAACCAATTTAAAAATCGAGGTTATGCCTCTTTAAAAGGATTAATTTTAAATGCTAAAAATGTGGAGAATGAATATGAGCTTGTTCAGAAGTTAGCTACTGAAATAAATTCAACAATTTATCACTATATTCCACGTGATAAAGTTGTACAGTTATCGGAAAATGATGGAAAAACCGTTATTGAAAAAGAGAGTAGCTGTGAGATGGCAAGTGTGTATTTAGAGTTAGCAAAGAAAATAATCGCTTAATTAAGAAAAAAAAACAGGAGGAAGAGAAAATGAAAGTTAAAAATTTATTAAGTATGATGTTAGTAGCAGGGATGATGTTAGTTGGTTGTCAAAATGGAGGGCAAGCTGTTGATCAATCAACAGAAAATCCACAACCAGATCAAGCAGTTCAAGAAGAAACTCCAGCTGAGGCAATAAAAGTTGTGTCTGCAACTGTATCTGCAACGAATGTGTTAGCGGAATTAGATGCTGAGGTAGTAGGGGTACCAACTACATCACAACCTTTACCAGCACAGTATGCTGATTTACCAGAGGTCGGTCAAGCAATGAGCCCAGATTTAGAAATAGTTGCTTCATTAGAGCCGGATTTATTTGTTATGGATTCTAATTTTCAAGCTAGTGTAGAAGAGAGTTTATCACAATATGGATTAAATACTTTCTTTTTTGAAACAGGAAGTTATTCTGATTTTACAAATAGCATTAAACAATTAGGAGTAGAGATTAATCGTGAGGATGAGGCTAAAAAGCTAGTTAGTGGAATTGAAGCATCAGTTACAAAAGCTTTAGAGAAAAAAGGGGATAACTCGCCAACAGTTGCTGTAATTTTTGGAGCAGGTGAGAACTTTATGCTAGCTACAGATACTTCATATTTAGGAGATTTAGTGAAGACATTAGGTGCAACAAATATTACATCAAAACTTGAAGGAGATATGAGTTCAGCCTATGTTCAATTTAGCTTAGAACAAATTTTAGCTGAGAATCCTGACTATGTATTACGTTTTGCACACGGAAACATTGAAGAAACAGCGAAAATGTTTGATGCAGCATTTGACAGTAATGAAGCTTATCAACAATTAGATGCTGTAAAGAGTGGAAAAGTTTATGATTTAGATCCAACGATTTTCAATGTGTCAGCAAATTTAGAAATTACAACGGCAATTGAAACACTTGGAGAAATTTTTTATGGTAACTAATCATGAGTTTAGATAGAAAATATCTTATTATTGGAGGAACAGCACTTGTTTTAGTAATTTTAGTGGTATTATTTTCAACTATTGGAAGTGTCAACTTAAGTTTAGGTGAAATTATTAGTTCGCTAATTCATCAAGATAATAGTATGGTCATGACAATTGTCTACAAAATGCGACTACCACGAAATATTTTAGCGGTTTTGATTGGCGCTAATTTAGCCGTATCTGGTGTTTTATTACAATCTGTTATGAAAAATCCACTTGCTGACCCTGGAATTACCGGGGTTTCAAGTGGAGCTAGTGTGGCAGCAATTATTATTTTGTTATTAATGCCTCAACTTTCAGGCGCTTTACCCTTATTCGCCTTCGTTGGAGGAGCAATTGCATGTGCACTTGTATTTATAATGGCGTGGAAAAATGGTTTAAGACCAGAGCGCATTGTTTTAGCTGGTGTTGCGATTAACACAATTTTAGGTGGATTTATTTCTTTATTATCAACTCTATTTAGTGACAGAATTCAGAGTGCGATTTTATGGTTAAACGGAAGTCTTGCAACTAAAACATGGTCACACGTAGATATGCTGTTTCTCTATTCATTAATTGGTCTAGGACTTTCATTATTTTTGATTCGTAGTGCGAACGTCTTACAACTTGGTGATGAATCAGCAAAAAATCTAGGATTTAATGTAAGTCGTACAAGGCTTGTTATTTCTGCAGTGGCTGTTTTTTTAGCAGCTATTTCAACAGCTGTTGTTGGAATTATTAGCTTTATTGGATTAATTGTTCCTCACATTGCACGTCTGCTAATGGGAAGTGATCATAAATACACAATTCCTTTTAGTATGGTACTAGGAGCTATTGTTTTATTAATTGCAGATACATTAGCAAGAACTATTGGGGGATCGATTGAAATCCCAGTTGGTGTTATTACATCAATTGTAGGTGGACCATTTTTCTTATATTTATTAAGAAAGAGAGGGAACTAGTCATGCTTTGTGCAAAGGATTTAAAAGTAGGATATGAGGATAGAATTATCATTGATAACTTAAATTTATCAATTAAACAAGGTGAAATTGTTTCGATTATTGGTCCTAATGGATGTGGAAAATCAACACTATTAAAAACATTATCTCGTATGATTAGTCCGATATCTGGTAAGGTGTATTTAGAAGGAACTGAATTAAAATATTTAAAAAATAAATTGATTTCTCAAAAAATTTGTTTATTATCTCAACATAATCAGGCACCAAATGATTTAACTGTTGAACAACTTGTTTATTATGGACGTCTACCACACAAAAAATGGTATGAACATAAAAGTGAAGAGGATAAATTATTTATTGATTGGGCTATTGAACAAACAGGGTTAACACGATATAAAGATAAACCGATTGGGTCATTATCTGGTGGAGAGAGACAACGTGCCTATATTGCACAAGCTTTATGTCAAAAACCAACGATTTTATTACTAGATGAACCAACAACCTATTTAGATATTTCATATCAATTAGAATTAATGGAACTCATTCAAGAGATTAATAAAAAATTAAATATTACAGTTGTGATGGTTTTACATGAATTAAATCAAGCGAGTCGCTACAGTAATCGACTTATTATTATGAAACAAGGGACCATTATTTCAGATGGGGCACCGAATGAAATTATTGACCAACAAACAATTGAATCAGTTTATCAAATTCAATGTGAGATTGATTTAGATCCTATTTCGAATAAACCACGTATTCACCCAATTCAAACAATTAAAAGTGCATAGGGGGTAAGGTATGTATACATTAGAAACTTTAAATCGCCTGAGTGAGATTCAAAGTGACCAAGATATTAAAAGTTTATCACATGCAATCTTTCCAGGAACACATTGTCCACTATTTGGCGTTGCTTTAACTGCCTCATATATTCAAAATATGATAATCGTTGTTATAGGAACAAGTGAATGCACTTATTATACAAAAAACTTTGCTTATCATCGCCAAAAGGGAAAGGATAGTGTTTATTCATTAGTTCTTGACGATAACGAAGTTGTATTTGGTGCAGTAAATCAAGTTGAAAAAGCAATTAAAGAAATTATTGAAATTGAAAATCCAGATGCGATTATGTTAGTAACAACGTGTGTTCCAGAATTAATTGGAGAAGATTATACAGGAGTTAAGTACAGTTTAGAGCAGGAGGGTAATATTCCTATTTTTGTTGTACAAACCGAACATTTTAAATGTAATTCTCATATTCCAGGAATGTCGCGAACGCTCAAATCATTTGCACAAGCAATGCAGCCATGTGCTCAAAATGATAGTATCAATATTTTAGGACATCGACAAGATAAAGTAGATGAAACAGAGTTAGTGCAGTTATTAACTAAGCATGGAATCACGATTAATACAGTTATTCCATCAAAATGTACAATTGAACAAATTAAAGAAGCACCTCGTGCAAAATTAAATATTGTGACTGATATGATTGCTCTTGACCTAGCAAAAGAAATGAAGCATCGCTTTAATATTGATTATATTTATTTTGATAAACACTTAAATCATAAGATTATTGATGAAAATTATAAACAAATTGAAGGATTATTTGGAATCTCATTACAAGAAGATCTAGAGCAGGTTAAGTTAGAATATCATCAATTGTTTAATCGATGTCAGACACTGTTAACAGGGAAGAAATTAATTTATGGGAATACACCAATGATGGCATTTGAAACAGTAGATTTCTTAAGTGATTTAGGGCTAGTTCCTGTATTTGTTCAATTACGTGAATTATATGATCAAGATATTAAATTTAAAGACAACCTTTTAAGTAAAGGATATGATCCATATATTAGTCGTATTGCAAATATTGCCCCATTACGTAAGCTATATGACACGATTAGCGCAGACTTATATGTTGGTCATGAAAGTCCAATGTTATTAAAGCAAAAAGGGATGTTACAAATAACGTTTGATGTTCATGCACAAAAAATTGGATATGAACTTTCAATTGGAATGATGAAGGATATGATTAAGTTATTTGAAATGGAATCAATGCCAATGGGAGGAATGATACATGCAGCTATGTAAATATTATCCTATCGCTAATGATCGGATGGGAGCAATTTGGACACTGGCATCTATTAAAGGAGCATGTGTTATTGAATTTGGACCGGCCGGAACTACTCATTATGCAATTGAAGGAATTGGAAGTTTAAATGGAAAACATGAAGCTAATATCTATTCCACTCATATGGATCAAAGTGATGTGACTTTTGGAAAGTATGATCGTCTCGAACAAGCAATTATGGAAGTTGATGAAAATATTAAACCAAAATATATTTTTGTTATGGCTTCTTCAATTTCATCTATTATTGGAGCAGATGTAGAAAGTGTTTGTTTTGAATTAGAGTCTAAAGTTAGTGCTCAATTAATTCCAATAACAACAGGGGGATTAAAACACCATTATCATATTGGTGTTGAACAAACATTGTTATTACTTGTTAAGAATTTAGTCAAGCCTGCTCAAAAAGATCCAATGAAATACAATATTCTAGGATTTACAATGGATAGATATAATTATTTATCTGATGTAGAAGAACTAAAGCGTATGATGACTTTATTTTTTAATAAACAATTAAACGCTGTTTTTACTTGTGAAACTAGCGTTGAGGATTTAGAGAATGCTGCAACCGCTAGTTTAAATATTGTTGTCCGACGCGAAGCATTAAAGGCTGCACAGTATTTAGAAAAAACATATGGAATTCCGTATATTTATCATTCATTACATGGGTTAGAGAATACGATGAAATTTATTCAAAAACTAGCTATATTTGAGGGATATGAATTAAATGAAGAAAAATATGAAGAAGAAGTTACTCAAATTAAACAACAAATGTTTACAGTGAAACGAAAATTCTTTTTCTATAAAGAAACAAAAAAATGTGCTGTCTTTGGTGATTATGATACTGCAGTCGGAATGAAGCAACTACTTGAAGAGTTAGGATTAGAAGTTAATCGAGCTGAGATTTTATATCAGACAGAGGTAGAGGAACCATTAGTAGCAGGTGGGACTGAATTTGACCGAATGAAGTATTTAAAGCAAGAATCTTTATTGCTGCTATTAGGTGATGGCGCAACAATTGAGATGGATTATACCGCTAAATCTAGTCATCAAGTAAGCAATCCTAATTTACATCATATAATGATTTATCCATATACGCCTTTTATTGGATTTAGAGGGATGTTGTATTGGATAGAGAAAATTTTAAATATTAGTTTATAGGAGCTTAAAATGGAGAAGTTATTAGAACAAAAAAGTCTCATGATTAGTTCATTAAATCATCAATTATTACCGGAAATCAGCTATGCACCATTTATAAGAGATGGAATTGATTTGTATATCTATATAAGTAAGGCTGCTGCTCATTATCACCATTTATTAATGAATCCAAACTGTTCAGTTATGCTGATTGAAGATGAAAAAGATGCGAAAAATATTTTTGCGAGGGAACGACTTTCTTTTAATTGTAAGGTAGATTTGATGAAAGAAGTAGAGGAGGATATCTTTAAAAAATTTGATGCTAGCCATGGGGCATCAATAATGAGTGTTTTAAAGAAACTAGATTTTGATATATTTAAATTAAATATCCAATCTGGACGATTAGTTAAAGGATTTGGAAAAGCATATGATATTACTATTTGTGACGATCAATTAATAATTAGTGAAGGATCTGTCATGGGACATAAGATGAAATAAAATCACCAGTTTAACTGGTGATTTTTTTAAAATTAACAAAAAGTTAACAATCCTTAAGATTGGTTTAAGGTGTATCAATATAATGGAAGTATAAGATATTTATTCAATCTAATTGGAGGTTATTATAATGGCGATTAAATCATTTAAACGGTATGAGAAAAAATTTTTATTAACGAATCAACAATATGATGCACTAATTCCTCAGTTGTTAGATTACATGGAACCGGATCATCACTGTTTAGATGGAAAGAACTACAGCATCTATAACATTTATTACGATACGATTCATTCTGATGTCATTCGTCATTCAATTTCAAAACCTTATTATAAGGAAAAGCTAAGGTTGAGAAGTTATAAAATTCCTAAAAAGCCAACAGATAAAGTTTTTCTAGAATTAAAGAAAAAGATTAATGGAATCGTCAATAAACGCCGTGTGATTTTAACTTTAGAGGAAGCAAGAGATTTTGTTGAGCAAGGAATACGACCTGAAACATGTGACTATATGAGTGAACAAGTCATCAATGAAATAGCTTATTATTTGAGTCATGAATCTGTAAAGCCATCTGTTTATATTGGCTATACTCGTAAAGCATTTTTTGCTAAAGATGATCCGGAATTTCGTTTAACCTTTGATTCAAAAATACTGACAAGACGTGAAAATTTAACACTTGAAGGGGGATATTATGGGGATGATATTCTTGAAGAAAATCAATATTTAATGGAAGTTAAAATTTTAGGTGCCATCCCGGTTTGGTTTACGAAGATTTTATCAGAATTAGAGATTTACAATACTCATTTTTCAAAATACGGTCAAGAATTTATGAAGTATTGTGCCCAAGATAAGGATGAAATAGAAGAGAAATGGAGAGATATCGCATGTTAGAAACAATTATTCAATCAACAGATGGAAGTTCATTTACATTACTTAATACGTTAATTGTCATTGCAGCTGCAATCATTTTAGGGTTCGTGATCAGTTTAGTTTATATGAGGACAACTAAAAAAGCTGGATATAGCCCAAGCTTTACGATTACTTTGATTATGTTGCCAGTTATTATTTCAATCATTATTTTATTAGTTGGTAATAATGTTGCTCGGGCATTTAGTTTAGCAGGAGCCTTTTCATTAATTCGATTTAGAAGTGCCCCTGGGGAACCAAAAGATATTGCATATGTTTTCTTTACTTTAGCAGTAGGTTTATGTTGTGGGATGGGCTATATTGGATACGCCGTTATTTTTACTATCTGTTTATCACTAGTTATGCTAATATTAGATGCTACAAAATTTGCAATGCCTAAAACAAAAGCTATGAATTTAAAAATTATTGTCCCAGAAGATTTAAATTATGAAGGTATTTTTGATGAAGTTTTAAATAAATATTCAAGCAACTATCATATTGAAACAATTCGTACTCGTGATTTTGGTGCTCTTTTTGAACTAAATTATTCAATTCAATTGCTTGAAGGAGCGAATCAAAAACAATTAATTGATGAATTAAGATGTAGAAATGGAAACTTAAATATTACATTAACTTTAAATGCTCAAAATGAAAAAGTATATGTTTAAAAATATAGCCAGCAAGTTCTGAAAATTTGCTGGCTTTTACTATGTAATTAAGTGGCTGTTGACTAAGAGAGAATAACATAAATTCTTCAAGCTGTTTATTCCTAACTAAACAATCAGTCCTACTCATTTATGAGATTTAAGATATACCCAAAGGGGGCGTCATTTCAGGTGCTGAAATATGATTCTAAGAAGCCTCTTGGTTTTAACAGTTTTCGATAATGTAGCTTTGTTATTATAAATTATAAGCCACTGTTACTTTTTGAGGGGGGACTATTAGAGTTTTTAATAAAAGTTTTTTTGTTGTTTTAGTTTGTTTGTTATTGGCTTATCTTTTTCTATATACAAACAGAAATGTATTTTATAATTTTGAATTATTCTTAGTTGCTTAACCGCTTTGAGACGAAAGCTCCCTATAGTCCAGATAAAAGTTTTTGCCATGTGAAAAACTTATCTGGACTTATATAGTTATAATTGATATCATTAGTATTTATTCATCTCATCTTTAAATGAAGAGTAAGGTTCCTGAATGCAGTAACTCTTTAGTAGATAAAAATGAAGGTGAGAACACGTTCTCTGATACAACTGCTTTAATATTTATTATGAGATACTTTTCTTATGCAATCCAAATCTTCAAAATAAAAAGGGTATGAAATCTAGATTTCATACCCTTTTTTTATTAATTAATTGCTTGAAGGTTATTTAAGGTCTCCCCATACCACCAGGACCACCCATACCATTATTTAAATTTCCATTGCTTGTGATAGAGCTTGAGATAGTTAAGGTCGCTACATTTGAGCCCCCACTATATGATCCGCCTTTGTATAAGCCATCTATTTCTGTTCCAGTTGAAGTACCACCCGTTGAAATCGTGTATGTTTCACCTGTTTTAAATTCAGGGGAACTAATCATAATAACTTGTGATGATTTAGAAGGTGCATAAGTAATCAAATCTGTTCCCGTACTGTCTTGAATATTAATCAATGTATGACTTGAAGTATTACTGCTCACGACGATTGTATTTTGGCTAGATGATGAACTTGGGGTTTGAAGCATAGCATTACTTCCGGATGCAATTAATAATCCCCCACTAATATTAAACGTTGCGTCATAGTCTAATGCACCATTTCCGCCATCAGTTGGTCCATCAACAATAACGGTTCCACCTGACATTTCAATCGATCCATTTGCATCAAGTCCATCACCAGAAGCATTGACATAGACATATCCACCATTAAAGTAAATCATACCTGAAGTCGATGAGAAGTTATTTTGTCCAGGACGTCCATTCATGGCAGAACCATCATTTCCACCCGCTGCATTAATTCCATCATCACTTGCGATGAGATGAATTGTTCCATCGTTTATCGTAATCGTTGTACTTTCTAATCCTTCATATGATTTTGTAATATCGATTGTTCCACCATTAATGTCTAGTGTTGTATCCGCATGAATCCCATCATCGCCACTAGCTATAGTGAATGATCCACCATTAATGACGATACTATCGTTTGTATGAATTGAATCATCGGAAGAGTCAATATTAAAGCTTCCATCTTCAACCGTTAAGTTAACACCTGCTTTTAATGCTTTTGCACTTGTTGTTTCTTCACTACTAGAAGATGAAGTTTGAGCATGTCCGGGTATTCCCCAAACGCCCCAACTCGATGATTTCGAACTACTGTTTTCACTACCACCACCTGTTTCGATAGTAAAAGTTCCACCATTAATTAATAAATCTGTTTCAGCTTGAATACCATCACCTGTTGCAGTTAGATTAAAGGTTCCATTATTGATTGTAATCCATCCTTTAGTTGTATCTGTTGTATTATCTGATTTAATAGCGTCACCACCGCTGTTAATCACAAAGGTTCCGTTATCAATTTCAATAGAATCTTTTCCTTTTAATCCATTGTTAACAGCGTTAATTGTAATATCTCCATTTTTGATATCTAAGTCATCTTTACTCGCTATTCCATTGTTATAGTTTGCATTCACAATTAAAGAACCTGTTCCATTAATTTTTAAATCATCTTTGCTAAAAATAGCGGCATTTGGTTCATCCACTGTTGCATCTTCATAAACATATGATTCTGCATCCGTTATGACACTTTCTGTTCCTTCAACTAATGTTAAAGTCGTTTTATCAGCATTCATAACGTAAATAGGAGCACTTGTTGAAGACGTTAAATGAACACCATTTAATAAGATTTCAACTTGATCTAAATCACCGGCATTCACAATAACTTGCCCGTCATCTAGTGTTCCACTTAAACTATAAGTCCCGCCTTGAGTGATAGTGACTATGTTTTCATCGACTGTCACACCAGTTCCATTGACTGTAATACTTGATCCAAATTCAATCGTTGTATCGGCAGCTGAATGATCTTGATTCGTTGATTCAACGATATTTTCTTGTATTGCCTCATCAGAGGTGTTAGGTTGCTGCTTAGAGCACCCGATTAATGTACTATAAATTGATAAAGCTGAAATGAAAAAAGTCAGTTGCTTTTTCATTGTAAACGCCTCCTGTTTAATTTTCTCTCTTTTTTTGATTTTTAATATAAAGAAGATAAGACAAAACTAGGTAGAAAACGCCTAAATGATAGCTTTTAGGAATGGGGACACGATCTCTACGCTAATGATTGCCTTATCTGAGATTAATATAACAAGTGATTCTTAAAATATCCTTAAATTTCTAAAGGTAATGAAAGTAACATGCTTTATAAATGATATTAAAAAACAGACATTTAACCATACCTATCTAACATCATGAAATGTATTATATTCGGCTCAGGACTTATAATGACAATAGATAAAAAGGAAAGAAGAAGGTGTAGATGTGAAACGAAATAAAATGGATTATGTTCAATATGTTGGAGGTATTGTGTTATTAACACTAGGGGTTGCTTTTAGTTCAAAGGCAGGATTAGGAACAGGATCGTTAGACTCTATTAACTTTGCTTTAGCTGATCGTACAGGATTAAATTTATCGATTATTATTCTTCTCATGGCGTTTGTGGCTATTATAATTTCAACAGTTATTCGTCGTGGAAAACCGAATTTCAAACCATTAATGACTGCTATATTTATGGCGATTTTTACTGAGGGATGGGTAAAAGTCGTAGATATGATTACTGTAGATACAATTGTTCATCAAATTATTATTTTTACTGTAGCCATTTTTTGTGCTTCGGTTGGAATTGCTATTTATTTAAGACCGAAATTTCCAGCTAATCCAAATGATGATATTACCGTTGCTTTAAATGAGGTTTTTAAACTGAAAATTGGGACGGCTAAACTTTTAATTGATCTAATAGCTATTATTATAGCTCTATTATTAAAAGGACCAATTGGAATTGGAACTATTTTAATGACGGTATTAATAGGACCAGCTGTGAATCTAGCTAATTCATTAATTGATAAATGTGCTTCGTCTTCAAATGAAAAAAGTGTAGTCTAGCTACACTTTTTTCATTTGAAGACGAAAATCTGTTGGAGATAATGATTTAATTTTCTTAAATGATTTTGAAAAAGCAAGTGAATCATTATATCCACAAGATCGAGAAATATCAGCAACTGAAAGATTAGTTTCAACTAGTAACTGAGCCGCTTTCGTAATACGGAATTGAATTAAAAATTGTTGGGGAGACATTCCTAAATATTTTTGAAATAATGATGTTAAATACGTACGATTTAAACATAAATAATTAGAAATATCACTTACTTTAATATAGTTAGAATAGTTATTTTGAATAAATTCGATCGCTTTACTAATATAATGATTTTCATTTTTATGCTCGGTTGTTACTTTAATATCTGATGACTCGGCTAACTTAGCTAAAAATAAATATAATAATCCTTGATATTTTAATTCATTAGCTTGAGTTAAACTATTATAACTTAGCATTTGTGTCACATAGTCTTTGAGTTCCTCACAGTGTTCATATTGGCGAACTAATCGATCGTCACAAAAACCTGCTGCCTCTAAATATTTCTGAGCCATTTCCCCATCAAAACCAACCCAAACATAAGTCCAAGGGTCATCTTTATCTGCTTGGTAAAAAGTGAGTTCATTTGGCCGAATTAAAAAACATTCATTTTCCTTTACTTCATAACAATTATCATTTAAATAATAATTTCCTTTTCCTTTAATAACGAAGTGAAGTAAATAATTAGGTCGAATGGCAGGACCAAATGAGTGAGAAGGTTCGCAATCATGAATTCCACAAAAACATAAATATAAATCACGAAAATGTTTATGGTTAACTTCTAAACTAATATGTGACATAAAAATATCCCCCAATGCCTTATGTATGTTATTATAACACATTTGAAAGCGCATAAAAAACATCTATTCTTTATAAATACAAACTTTTTTAGCATAAATAATTCCTATTTCATGGATGAAGCTTAGGATCGTTTTAGGACCGACAAACTTAAAGCTTTCTTTTTTTAAAGCATTAGAAATCATCGTAGCAAATTGTAATGGCGATAATAAATGAGCGTCTATATCATAATTTAACGTTTGATTCTTACTAAACTGCCATAAGTAAGTCGAAAAGCTTTGATAATTATTTTGAAGACGGATGATTTGGTTCGCATTATGAATGATTGCGCGTATCTTTCCTTCATGGCGAATCATATTTTTGTTATTTAATAACTCTAAGATTTTAGACTCATCATATTGAGCGATTTTTTTAATATTAAATTGATCAAAAGCTTTTTCTATCTCACGTTTTTTATTAGCAATCACTTTTTCATTGAGCCCTGTTTGTAAAATTTTATAACAAAGAACTCTGAATAGCTGCTCATCATCATAAATTGGAGTTCCAAATGATGATTCACGATATAATTGATACAATTCTTTTTTACATCCTGTACATTGACGCATAAATATCACCTAGTTTGATTTTCTCTTATTATCTTCAATTTGATGAAAATGAATGTCTCTGAAGTTTGAGGTAAGGATAAATTGGAACGAAAGAGTAGTAAAGATAGTAGTTTTAGGAATGTATTTTAATAAAGATTGATTTTTGGAAGAAAAATCTATAATGAATGTATTTTGATGAGAATTTGAGAATACTAATATTGGTTTCATTAAGTTGAAACAATTGTTGAGATTTAAAGGAGGTATTTAAGATGTCTACCTATAATAAATCAACTCATCAAGAAGAGTTTGGTGAAGAAGTTGTCAAAGGTACCGAACATGTTGCACATAAAATGGCACATGAAGTCAAAGACATAGCAGAAGATGTTGAACACGGAGCAAAAAAAGTGGCTCATGGTGTGGAAAATGTAGCTAAAGATGTGGAATATGGTGCGAATAAAGCAGTTCATGCAACAGCACATGGAGTTAAAAATGTTGCAGAAGATATTGCTCATGGTGCTAAAAAAGTAGTTAATGGTGCAGAAGATGTGGCAGAAGATGTGGCTCATGGTATTGCTAAAGGAATGAAAAATGTTGCTGAGGGCACTGAAAAAGTAATCCATGAAACAGCAGAAGGTATTGAACATGTCGGTGAAAAAATTGAACATGGAGCAAAAAAAATTGTTGATAAAGCAAAAGAATTTGTTGATGAAATCCGACACCCAAATGATCATCTTGAACAATAGTAAAAAAGGCTATCGCAAAGCGGTAGCCTTTTACTTTTATCGTAAAAATAGTGATTTTTTCTGATAAAAAATCTATTTTAGTAAAATGAACGTAACTATTCAGCCTAGTAGAAAAGAGTATCACAAAAAGGAGTGCTCATTTAGTGAAGTACTCCTTGTGAATGTTATGAAAATTGAATCGTATTTCCCATT
>NZ_JAMQUU010000024.1:0-1438 GCF_025594975.1 Turicibacter sp. T129
AAAACTGCTCAACGAGCAGCTTAATCCCTCACGATTACAGGTATAAAATTTCGGTTCTATAATATTTGGTGTGGGTGATTCCCACACTTCTTTTATTTGGAATAAAAAATAAGTATAAAAAAAGAGACATCACGTCCCAAATTCTATACCATGTAATTGACCAAAAAAAACACGAAAGGATTGGGTTTATGTCTCACAATAATTGTATCTTAACTTTACTCGATTTAAAAGATAAAAATATTACTTTTTCAGAAAATTGGATGGAAGATGTTCAGATTAACGGGATCCGCTCTAAGGTCATTTCTGGTATCCTCTCTTTTCAACCGACCCATTGTTACAACTGTGGTCATCTCTTTGACTCACAAATCATTAAACACGGCTTCAAAACCTCTCGTATTAAGATGATGAAACTCTCTGGCTTTGATACCTATCTCGATTTAAAAAAGCAACGCTATAAATGCCGTCATTGTGATCGTACCTTTACGCTTAAAACCTCTCTCGTAGAATCTAATTGTTACCTTTCTAATCCCCTTAAACAAGCCATTTTCCTAGAGGCTAGCCATAAAAAATCCGAGTCAGATATTGCCCGTGAACTCAACGTATCCCATTCAACGGTCAATCGGATCATTCATACATCGTACGAGGAACAACCCCTTCATTTTAACTCTCTTCCAAAGGTGCTTTGTTTTGATGAGTTTAAGTCGGTCAAATCAGCGGAAGGGGCTATGTCATTCATTTTTTGTGATGCTTCTAATGGGAAGTTAATTGATATCGTTGAAGACCGTCGTCTAAGCACTTTAAAACCTTATTTCATGCGATTTTCTAAGGAGGCCCGTGAAGGTGTAACTCACGTTGTTATTGATATGTATGCTCCGTATATGACACTCATTAAAGAGGTGTTTCCCAACGCTAAAATTGTTTTAGATAAGTTCCACGTCGTTCAACTTTTATCTCGTGCCCTCAATAAAACTCGTATTCGNNTTCTATTCTAACTGTTTCAAAAAGCAGATTTCTCAACAAGAAATCATCGACTTTTTACTCGCTTTAGATCCGGAATTAAAAGCCACTTATGACTTCTATCAAACCATCAAACAGGCCATCAAACTTCGCAACTTTGATGCTTTTCATCATGCCATTCAAAACCCCTCTGACTTACTTTCACCTGAAATGAAAACAGCTTTAAAAACATTAACTAACTACCAAGATTATATCAAAAATACGATTGAAACATCTTATACCAATGGAGTGCTTGAAGGGATTAATAACAAGATTAAAGTGATTAAACGCATGGCCTTTGGATACCGTAGTTTCTATCATTTCAAAGCTAGAATTTTGATTATCCATAAGTACACCTTTGAACAAAAAAATAAAAGGAATCAAACTGCTCAATGAGCAGCTTAATCCCTCACGATTACAGGTATAAAATTTCTTCACCCAC
>NZ_JAMQUU010000025.1:0-937 GCF_025594975.1 Turicibacter sp. T129
CCTCTCTTTTCAACCGACCCATTGTTACAACTGTGGTCATCTCTTTGACTCACAAATCATTAAACACGGCTTCAAAACCTCTCGTATTAAGATGATGAAACTCTCTGGCTTTGATACCTATCTCGATTTAAAAAAGCAACGCTATAAATGCCGTCATTGTAACAGTACCTTTACGCTTAAAACCTCTCTTGTGGAATCTAATTGTTACCTTTCTAATCCCCTTAAACAAGCCATTTTTCTAGAGGCTAGCCATAAAAAATCTGAATCAGATATTGCCCGTGAACTCAATGTTTCCCATTCAACCGTTAATCGGATCATTCATACGTCTTACGAGGAACAACCCCTTCATTTTAACGCTCTTCCTCAGGTGCTTTGTTTCGATGAATTTAAGTCCGTCAAGTCAGCCCAAGGTGCGATGTCCTTCCTCTTTTGCGATGCCTCAAATGGAAAAGTGATTGATATCATTGAAGACCGACGCCTAAGCACCTTAAAACCTTATTTCATGCGTTTTTCTAAAGAAGCCCGTGAAGGGGTGACTCACGTTGTTATTGATATGTACGCCCCTTACATGACACTCATTAAAGAGGTTTTTCCTAACGCTAAGATTGTTTTAGATAAGTTCCACGTCGTTCAACTTTTATCTCGTGCCCTCAATAAAACTCGTATTCGCTTCATGAACCAAAACAAAGAATTCTACAATAAATTCAAACATTATTGGCGCCTTTTATTAAAAGCCCAAGAGGATATCCATTCTACCCACTACTTCTATTCTAACTGTTTCAAAAAGCAGATTTCTCAACAAGAAATCATCGACTTTTTACTCGCTTTAGATCCGGAATTAAAAGCCACTTATGACTTCTATCAAACCATCAAACAGGCCATCAAACTTCGCAACTTTGATGCTTTTCATCATGCCATTCAAAACCCCTCTGACTTA